>JANPDJ010000149.1:0-26039 GCA_031431395.1 Chloroflexota bacterium
TGGCGCATCCGCGGCCTGGGTGACCGGATCGTCGGAGGCGTGGGCATGCGCCTGGGGCGCCGGGATCCGAACAGGCTCTGGGTGGGCGATGCGCTGGACTTCTGGCGCGTCGAAGAAATCCGCCGACCTGACGTCCTGCGACTGCGAGCGGAGATGAAGGTGCCGGGCAGGGCATGGCTGCAGTACGAGGTGGTCCCCGACGGCGACGGCAGCAGGCTCCTCCAGACGGCCTTCTTCGAACCGAAGGGCCTGCCGGGCCTTGCCTACTGGTATCTCCTCTACCCTGCCCACGCGGTCATCTTCCGGGGCATGGTGAGGAAGCTGGCGCGACAGGCGGAGAGAAGCTGACCGGTGCATACGATGCATCCGAAGGACGCGGATTCCGGCGGACACCCCGCCGCGATGCCCCTGCCGGCAGCCGGCGAGCGACCCGCCGATCCGGACGGCACCCTCCGGCTGCGCGAAGCCCAACTCGGCCGCATGCGCGGAATGCTCTTCGGCTACTCCCGGCTCTTCTTCGCGACGATCCGGAACTGGACGTTCCTGTGCGTGGGGCTGATGGTCATCGGCACGGGCGGGATCGTCCCGGCGGCGGTGGTTTTCGTTCCGTTCCTCGTCCCCTTCGCCTTCCTGGAGACCGGCTACCTGTTCTGGTACACGGTCTTCGCCCGTCGTCACGCCGAGTTCCTGGAGCGCGCGATCAACCGGCGGCTGGGGCGGGACGTCCTCGTGGCCCACCGCCTGGAGGCGGCGTACTTCTACCCGCCGGACGCGCCGAAGATCGCCGGCATCTCGTTCGGCAACCCGATGGGCTACATGAGCGCGATGACCGTGGGATACGCCGTGGGCGCCGGGCTCGTTTGGCTGGCCGGCCTTGTTTCGACGATTGACTACGTCCGTACGCTGGGGGGCGGCATCTTCGAGGGCGGCCTGCCGGGGTTGATCGTCCCGGCCGCGGGCGCCTGGACTGGCGCGATCGCGTCTTACCTCGTGTGGTCGTCGCTGGCGCGGTCGGACGAGAAGCGCCTGCTCGCCGTCCTCGCGGAGGCCTACGGAGACCCGGCGTAGCCCTACGCGCTTGACGCCGCGAGTCTCCCGCGGCCCGGTCAGCCCGGGCTCTACCCTCTTCCGGCCACGATCACCGGGAGACCTGTCCCGGCGTGGAGTTGCCCGGGAACCATTCCCCGGAGTCGCTCGGCCAGGCTGGGACTGGCCGCGTCCGGCGGGAGGACGAAGAGGGCGCCGCCGAACCGGCGAGCGGCCTCCACCATCCCACCGTAGCCGGCACGCGTGGGGAACCAGCCGCCGGCGGTCACGCCGGCCGCTGAGGCCGCCTCGAGGTAGACGGCCAGGGCCTCGCGGCCCTCGCTGCGGGCCAGCACGGCGTCGAACAGCCGGTCCGCAGAGGGGCGATAGGCGTCGTCGCCGCGAAGGTCCGTGTACGGGCTGGCGAAGCCCTCTGCCGACCGGTCCACGAGCACCATCTCGCGATTCTCCCCGCGGGCGATCGCGACGGCCGCCAGGAAGGCGGCTCGATCCGCGCCCCGACCCACCGCAGCCACGACGGACCCGCTGCCCGCACCCGAGTCAGGCGTAGTGCCTGCCCGTTCGCTCAGCGCGGCGAGCTCGAGTGCCGCCGCGGACGGCGGCCGGGGCGTGGCCGGCTGAGCCGGCGCGGGAGGCGCCGCGACCGGCGACAGGACCGCCCGAACGAGCATGTCCACCACCCCCGGGTCGTCGGACACGAACCCGACAAACCGCTTCCCCGGAGTCGCAGCCCCGCCGACGCCAAAGGTCGCCGGGTCGCCGAGCTCGTACGAGACGAACGCCAGTGCTTCGGGGCTATCGCAGACGAGGAACCACTGGTTCTGGAGGCGACAGGAATCCGGCGGAAGCGAGCGGTAGTCGAGGCCGGCCAGTCCTGGGTGCTCGACACGCGCCCCGGTCGCCCAGACCGTCAGCTGCGTGCCGGCCTGGAGGAGATCGGCATAGCGGTCGGCCTCGACGCGCAGCTTATCGGCCGTCTGGAAGCCCACGAGCAGCCGCCCACCCCGCGCCGATCGTTCGATCTCGCGCGTGGCGCGGAGCATGTCGCGCGGGTCGTACGTGAACCGCGTGACGTCGGGCGCTCGTCCCAGTGCCTCGGCGAGCCGGCGCCCGATCTCGAAGATCCCTGCGTCGCCGGACCCGGTCGGATATGTCCAGTCCATGTCGTCTCCCGTGTGATTCCGTCAGGCTAGGGCCGCAACGTGCCCGACCAGACCTGCCAGGCCAGGAGCGACTTCGCAACGAGGCTGAAGGTCATGTATGCGCGCTCGCCGTAGAGGTAGTCGCGCCAGCGGCCCACCTTCCGGTACTGCAGCACCATGTTGATCGCGAACACGTTGAAGCTGATGAAGAGCGAGATGAAGATCGCGATGACGAAGCCCGGGATCGCCGCGGCACCTTCGGCCGTCGCGCCCGTCCACAGGGCGATGAAGATCACCAGCCAGGGCGTGGCGCCGGCGAAGCAACCGAAGATGTAGTGGAGCCACTGCGGCCGTGCCCGTCCTTCGTTCGCCGCTTCCATGCTCCACCCGAAGAGGTTCATGGCCGCATTGACGCCGAAGATGGCGACCAGCGTGCCGATCTCGCGGATGCCCACCAGAGTCGCGATGACCACGATCATCAGGCTCGAGGAGAAGGCGTACTCGATCCACCGCGCCGGGTTCTGGCCGCGGGCCAGCGAGCGCTCGTACCAGCCACGCCCCGGAAACGCCACGGCGACATGCGCGATCGCGCTCATCAGGAAGAAGATCGCCACGGCGGGCCCGATCGGAAGGTCGAACAGCAGGCGCTGTGCCGGCACGAGGGTGCGGTTGACCTGGTCGAACGCGAGGTAGCTGCTGACGATCGGCGTCGTCACCACCTTCACCACGCCCAGCGACAGCGCCATCATCGCCGCGAACTGGACGAAGTGGAGGGCGGCCAGGGCGGCATTCCAGCGGAACAGCTGGTGCGCCCGGTCCGGGGCGATCGCGGCGGCGGGAGCCGCGCCCGTGCCGAGATTGGAAGCCAGTGCAGTCATCGGTTTCGTTCCCTTCTGAAATGTGTTCAGACCGAGTTCGAACTTCGCGCGGCGCCGGATTGCATCGGCCGGCCGCGCACGAGATTGCCCCTGGCGCCGAGTGCAGCGTAGGACTGATTGTCGATCTTCGTCGATTCGGAAATTTCGGGCAATCCGCCCGGCCCGTGGCCTTCGAAGAGGGGGTGACACGTGCACGTCACAACCCCTCAACACCAACAAGGGAGATCACCAAAATGGCCGACATCGTCGAGACCGCGGTCGCCGCAGGCTCGTTCAAGACCCTCGTGGCCGCAGTCACCGCTGCGAATCTCGTTGACACGCTGAAGGGCAACGGCCCCTTCACCGTCTTCGCCCCCACCGATGAGGCGTTCGACAAGCTTCCCGCCGGCACCGTGCAGGCGCTGCTGGCCGACATCCCGACGCTGACGTCGATCCTCACGTACCACGTCGTCCCCGGTCTCGTGATGGCTGCCGACGTCGTGAAGCTCTCCAGCGCGAAGACCGTTCAGGGACAAACTGTCTCGATTGACACCAGCAACGGCGTCCAGATCGACGGCGCCCATGTCACGCAGGCGGACATCGTCACCTCGAATGGCGTCATCCACGTCATCGACTCGGTGATCCTGCCGAAGTAGCCATCTGGACGGTATCGGGCCGAGGGTCATGCGAGTGCGACCCGCGGCGTGACCGTCCGCTGAGACGATCGAGCCCCGCCCATTCGGCGGGGCTCTTCGTTTGCCGGTTCAGCTTGCGTCCGCACGCCGCGCAGATGGCATCCTGTGCCCGGACGAACGTCGACGCGGTGCCTGCCGCTGACTCCCGCTCTTGAGGTTCGCGCACGTGAACACGCATGACGCCGGCAAGCTGCTGTGGGACTCCGCTCGCCAGGGGGTCCACGATCCGTCGGAGCTGCAGGGCCGCCTCACCATGGACGAGGCGGTGCGCGTGCAGCTCGATGTCCTGGGACGCTCCCTCGCTGCGGGCGAGCGGCAGGCCGGGTGGAAGATCGGACTGACCAACGACGCCGTGCGTGCCCTCCTGAAGAGCGAGGCACCGGTCCACGGGTACCTCCTGGAGAGTCGCGGGTTCGCGGGCGGCGGGAGCATCACCCTCGGGACGGCGTTCAAGCCCTCGATCGAATCCGAGCTGTGCCTCCGGCTGGGCGCTGACCTGCGCGGCCCCGGCGTCACGACCGCCGACGTACTGGAGGCGCTCGACGCGGTGTGCCCGGCGTTCGAGCTGCTCGAGGGACGTGGCGACATGGCTGCGGACCTGCCGCTCAGCACCGCGGACAACGTCCGCCAGTGGGGATACGTGCTGGGGCAATGGGTCAGCCCCTATCCGGCATCCCTCGACCTCGCCGCCGTGCGGGCGGTCGTGCGCCAGAACGGAGACGTCGTGGTGGACGTCCTGGGTCGCGACGCGATCGACGACCAGGTGCAGGCCGTCGCGTGGCTTGCCAACAGCCTGGCGCGGTTCGACCGCGTCCTGGAGCGCGGGCAGATCATCATGTCCGGCTCGTACCACGGCGCAAAGCCCATCGATACGGGCGACCACTGGGAGACCACGTTCTCGGGCATCGGGACGGTGACGAGCGACTTCGCCTGACCGCCCGACCGGGGCACGAGACCCCGGGCCGCCGCTGACCGGGGCACGAGACCCCGGGGCCTGAAGCTACCGGCGCGCGGCCAGTCGCCCCTCGACCGCTCGCCGGCGGCTCAGCTGGCGTCGCGCTCCAGCGGGAAGAGCGGCCGACGGCGATGGCGGTAGTCGAAGCCGGCGAGATCGTTGGCCGTCACGCCCGGCGTGTCCACCAGCACGATCTCCGACGCGATGCGGCCGTACGCCGGGCGGGGGGAGACGACGCCCTTCGCGGCGACGATCCGGCTGGCGCGGGGATCAACACCCGCGGCCGTCAACTGGGCGAGGCTGATGGGCGCCACGAGGCGGGTTGTGAGCACGATCACGTGCCCATCGGTGGTGTCGAGCGTGGCGGTGCGCCCGGCTTCGAAGAACCGGAAGCCGCCGTGGGTGGGCTCCGGATCCTCGAAGCTGCCGTCCGTCAGCGTACGCACGCGACCGGTGACCCGAACCGGGCGGCCGTGGAGAGCATCAGTGTGTGCGCCGACGTCCAGGGTCACGGTGGAACCCGCCCCTGCTGCGTCGCACGCGGCAACGGCAGGCGGGTCGAACAGGATGCAGAGGAAGCCCCGAATGCCAAGTCGCTGCGCCGCTTCCAGGAGGATCGTCGAATCGCCCGGGCCTCCCCCGCCGATGTTGTCACCGACATCCATGAGGACGACGGGGCCGACTGAAGGAACCGGGCCCAAACCGGCGGGCGCCGACCCACCGGCGGGCGCCGACCCACCGGCGGCCGACGACGGAGCCCCCGGCCCGAACCCGGCCGCGGTCATCGCCGCGTCGGCCGCCTTGAGCGCCTCATCGGTCTTCGGGACGCGACCGACGAACTCGGCCCGGCGCGCCCAGGCGCGATCGGCCATCCAGCGTGCGGCGTCGGCGGCGGCCGCCTCGTCGCCGTCGCTGACCGCGAGGAATGCCATGCCCATCTTCTCGACGTCGGACCAGGGGTAGCCCTCCGCCACGCTTGCCGTGAGGATCTCCGGCCGCGCCAGGACGGCTTCCAGGTCCGCGCAGATCTCCCGCATCGGCGACACCGCGGTCTCCTGGCGGACGATCTCGATGGCCGCAGGGATCTGCGCCAGGGCCTGGACCGGCCGGATCTCGCCGCGGATCGTCCGGACGATCAACCCGGCGCATTCGAGCGCGCGCTCGCGCGTGTCGAGGTGCGGGTTGGTCCGGTAGACGGTGGTGACCGTGGTCCCCTCGATCATCGCGGGCGACAGGTTCGCGTGCATGTCGTTCGTCATGCCGATCGGGAGATCGGGTCCCACCGCCACGCGAACGCGCCGGACCACCTCTCCGTCGGCGTCGGGGAACACCTCGGAGACGGCCGCGCCGTGCAGCGCGAGCAGCACGCCGTCCCACGGACCGCCGTCGCGGATCAGCCGGACGATCTCGCCAACGATGGTCTCGAACGCGTCGGCGGTGATGGTCCCGGACGGGTTCGCATACGTGAAGAGCAGCGGCTCCACAACGACCCCTGGGGTTTCGCCGATGGCGAGGAAGCCGGCCACGTCCGTCAGGGACGTCGCGTAGACCTCCCGGATCTCGTCACCGCGGAGGATGCCCTCGTCGGCGAACCATGCGAGATCCGCGGGCACCACGGAGAACGTGTTCGTCTCGTGGGAGATGCCGGCCAGGGCCAGCCGGATGGGTGGAGCCATCGGAACCCCTCTGGATCATGTGTTCGGCGTCAGGCGTGCGGATCGTAGCCCACAGTCGAGCCCGCGGGGGCGGTTCGTGGCGCCGAGATCCCGCCTCAGTCCGGGGCCGGGTCGGGATCGCCGGACAGCTCCACGATGGCGTCCCAGATCTGCCGTCGTTCCGTCGCGGAGAGCCGCGTGCCGGGGAACCGGTCGAACGGGCGCGGCCGCCGGTCCAGGAACAACTTGCCGCGCATGCCACCCGCGTCCGGGTCCGTGGCGAGCCAGGTGATGGTGTCGGCGCCTTCCGCCGGCGTGCGCAGCAGCGGTCGCATCGTCTGGTAGAAGCCCGGCAGCGCCTCGGCCAGGCCGGGTGTATCGGCCCAGCCGGGATGCATCGCATTGATCGCGAACCCGGTTCCGGCGAGCCGCCGCGCCCATTCGCGCACCAGGGTCACCTGGAGGCGCTTCGCCCGGGCGTACGCGCGCGACCCCGAATACGGCTCGGACGTCCACTGCAGGTCGTCCAGGTGGACGCGCTGGGTGTACATGCCGCCCGATGTCACGCTGATGACGCGCGCGCCACCGGTCGCCCCGAGCAGCGGCAGCAACCCGGAGATCAGGACGAACGGACCCACCACGAGCGTCGCCAGGGTGGACTCGATCCCGTCCGGGCTTTCGGTCCGCTCGGCGAAGATGGCGCCGGCGTTGTCCACCAGCACGTCCAGCCGGGGCTCCGTCGCGCGCACCTGGGCCACCGCCGCCCGCACGGAGGCCATTGACGCCATGTCGGCGACGGCGATCGGGAACCGGTCTTCGCCGTGCTGTGCCACCAGCGAATCCCGGACGGCCGAGAGCCGTTCCAGGCTTCGTCCCACGAGCACCACCCGCGCCCCGAGGGACGCGAGGGCCTCCGTGGCCGCCCGCCCAAGGCCCGACGTGGGCCCCGTGACAAGCACCGTCCGGCCGGCCAGTGCGTCCGGCGCGGGGGATTCCCATCCAAACAGGCTCCGGCGGAGAACTATTCCCAGGCGGGTGAAACTGCCGGCGATCGACAATTCGGCCAGACCGTCCATGATCACCCTGAGATCCAACCCAAACTCCCTGCTGAATGCGGGCCCGCACCCACCGGTTTACGGCCCAGAATGGAGAAACACCATGACCATGCTGCATGAACAGATCGAAACACCGCTCGCGACAGATGTTGCGTTCCTGTTCGTGGCGGATTTCGCCAACTCGATGCGCTGGGACCCCGGCGTAGTCACCTCCGAGCGGATCGACGCGGGACCGCTGGGTGTCGGGGCCCGGTTCCGGCTGGGTGTGCGCCTGGGCGGCCGCGTGGCTCCCATGGAGTACCGGATCACCGTGTTCGAGCCGTCGAGGCGCGTGGTCCTCGTGGGCGAGGGATCCGGTGTCTCCGCGGTTGACGAAATCCGGTTCGAACCGGCAGGCACCGGCACGCACATCGACTATACGGCCGACATCCGGCTAGGGGGCATCCTGCGGCTGGCCCAGCCGTTCCTCGGCGGGGCATTCCGAAAGGTGGCGCAGGACGCGCTGGGCGGCATGCAGAAGACCCTCGACGGGATGGCCGCCGCGCGTTCCGGTGAGGCGACGGCCGCACAGGCCGCGGTGCCCGGCGGAGGCTCGCCCGCGTGATCGCGGGAGCGCGTCGCTCGGAGCCATCCGCCGGCTGCACTCGTGCGAACAACGGTCGATGGGACGCATGAAAGTCGCCGTTGTCGGATCCGGGGTCAGCGGCCTGACTGCCGCGTACGCCCTGAACCGCGAGCACCAAGTCCGGCTGTTCGAGCGCGAGCCCGCGCCCGGCGGTCACGTGAAGACGGTGCCGGTCGAAACGGACGCCGGGATCGTGGCCGTGGATACCGGGTTCATCGTCTACAACGAGAAGACGTACCCGCGCTTCGTGCGGCTGCTCTCGGAACTGGGCGTCGAGACCCAGCCCAGTGACATGTCGCTCAGTTCTTCGTGCGGCGCGTGCAATGTTGAGTTCAGCAGCCGTGGCATCGGTGGCTGGTTCGCCCGTCCCGGTGCCCTGGGGAAGCCGTCGCACTGGAACATGACCCGCGACGTGTTCCGGTTCTACCGCGAAGCGCGCGAGCGACTCGACGCCGGTTCGCTGTCTCGTGCGACCCTCGCGGACTTCCTGGACGCGGGGCGTTTCGGCGATGCGTTCCGCAACCATTTCATCATTCCCATCACGGCCGCCGTGTGGTCGACAGCGCCGGAGCGCGTGCTGGACTTCCCGGCCGACTACCTGCTGCGCTTCCTGGACAACCACGGCCTCATCGGTTACCCATCGCCCGTGAAGTGGCGGGTGATCCGGGGCGGGTCGGCGGAGTACGTGAAGCGGATCCTGGCCACGCTGCCTGCCGGCGCCATCCGGACGGACAGCCCCGTGGTGTCGGTCACGCGCGACGAACGCGGCGTGGAGATCGCCACGCGGGACGGGTCACGCGAGCGGTTTGACGCGGTGGTCATGGCGACCCATGCGAACGACGCGCTGGCGCTCCTGGGTGACGCGGACCTGATCGAGCGGGCGGCCCTGGGCGGGTTCGAATACTCCTCCAACCAGGTGGTCCTGCACACGGACGAGCGGCTGCTCCCGCGGGCCGCCCGGGCATGGGCATCGTGGAACGTCAATACGCCGGATTGCCGGCGACCGGGCGACCAGCTCACGATGACGTACCACATGAACCGGCTGCAATCGCTCCCTGGCCCTGTCCAGTACTCCGTGTCGGTGAACCCCGGCGATCGCGTGCGGCAGGAGCGCATCATCGTGGCCCGCGAGATGAGCCACCCGATGTACACGTTCCGCACGCTGGATGCGCAGCAGGCGCTGCGGGGGATCCAGGGCCGCCGCGGCACGTGGTACGCCGGCGCCCACCTGGGCTACGGCTTCCACGAGGACGGCTGCCGGTCCGGCTACGAGGCAGCGGAGATGGTGTCTCAGTCCGTCGCGGAGCGGGCAGCGTGAGGTCGCACCTCCTCGAGGGCACGGTCCGGCATCGGCGGACGCGACCGTCCGCCTACGAGCTGGAGCACGACGTCTACTACGCCGCGCTGGACCTCTCCGAGCTGGACGAGGTTTCGCGGCGGTTCCATCTCCTGAGCCGAAACCGGCGCAACATCCTGGAGTTCCGGGACGCCGATCATCTGCTCCCCCCTGCGGTGGATCTCCGGGCGGCCGTGTGGGAGTTGCTACGCACCGAAGGGTTCGACCCGGATGGCTGGCGCGTGATGCTCGTGACGAACCTGCGGGTCTTCGGGTACGTCTTCAACCCGGCCAGCTTCTACCTCTGCCGGAACCGCGCGGGCCAGCTTGAAGCTGTGATCGTGGAGGTCCACAACACGCACGGGGAGCGCCACCTCTACACGCTGCGCCCGGACGTGACGCCGGCGGCACACGTGGCGTCCATGGACAAGGCGATGTACGTGTCCCCGTTCATCGCGATGGACGCCCGCTACACGATCCGCGTGCAGGACCGGCCCGACGTCCTCCGGATCGTGATCGACGAGGCAGAGCACGGCGAACGGATGCTGCAGGCCAGCGTCTCGCTTCGGCGTCTGCCGCTCACCGATCGCACGCTGGCGCGCATGCTCGTCCGTCATCCCTTCGTGACCCAGAAGACCATCGGCCTGATCCATCTGCACGCGCTGCGCCTCTGGCGCCAGGGCATCCGGTTCCGACGTCGCAGTGAGGCTGCATCATGACGACCCGACCCACGCCCATCCCGCTCGCCTTCGTCTCCGGGCGGCTCGTCGAGGGCCTCGCGCGCAGGATTGGGCTCGCGGCTGCTTCCCGAATCCGGGTGGGATGCCTGACGATCGTCATGCCGGACGGCTCGCGTCACGAGTTCGGAGACCGGACGTCGCAGCACCGGGGCGAGATCCGTTTCGAGAACGGTCGCGCGCTGGCCCACATGCTCCTGCATGGGGAAACCGGCGCCGGCGAGGCATACATGGACGGTGGCTGGACCAGCCCGGACCTTTCGGCGCTCCTGGACCTGGCCGTGCTGAACCGCGGGGCGCTGGCGCTGTCGCAGGGCTGGTGGCGGGTGCCGGGCCAACTCGGGCGGACCCTCGCACACCGGAACCGAAGGAACACGCGGACCCAGAGCAGGCGGAACATCGCCGCCCACTACGACCTCAGCAACGACCTGTACCGGCTGTTCCTGGACGAGACGATGACGTATTCGAGCGCGGTGTTCGAGACTCCGGACCAGTCGCTCGCCGACGCCCAGCGGAACAAGTACCGGCTCATCGCGCAGGGTGCCGGGCTCAAGGGCGGCGAGCACGTGCTGGAGATCGGCTCCGGGTGGGGCGGGTTTGCGCTCTACGCGGCCGGCGAGCTGGGCTGCCGGGTGACGTCCATCACGATCTCCCGAGCGCAACTGGACCTCGCGCGCGAGCGGGTCCGCGCGGCCGGGCTGGAGCACCTGGTGGACCTGCAGCTGCGCGACTACCGCGAGATCGAAGGCACGTACGACGCGATCGTGTCCATCGAGATGCTCGAAGCGGTGGGCGCGGAGTACTACGCCACGTTCTTCCGCGCCTGCGACGCCGCCCTCGTCCCGGGAGGACGCCTGAGCCTGCAATCCATCACCTTCCCGCACGATGCGTACGAGGCCCAGCGCCGCGGCGCGAACTGGATCCAGCAGTACATCTTCCCGGGAGGCCTGCTGCCGTCGCTGGCCGCGATCGAAGAGGCCGCCGCGAGCACCCGACTCCTGGTCAGGGGCGTCCGCGACATCGCCGAGCACTACGTGGCGACCCTCCGCGCCTGGCGCACGCGCTTCATGTCGCAGACCGATGCGGTGCGGGCGCTGGGGTTCGACGACCGTTTCATCCGGATGTGGGAGTACTACCTGGCGCTCAGCGAAGCCGGGTTCAAGGGCGGCGTCTCGCAGGACCTCCAGATCGTCATGGAGAAGCGGCGCGGGATCGCCCCGTAACGGGCTATCAGCGCCGGGTCCGGAGATCCTCCCCCGGGATCCCGCGGGCGGCGAGCGCCGCCCCGAGCCCTTCGAGGTCGTCCACCGTGACATAGAGGTCGCGGACTCGCAGGCGCGAAACCATGACCGGCTCCCGCAGGTGGAGACAGACGCCACCGTGCGCACTTCCGCCGAACGAGAGTTCGGGCTTGCCCACCGTCGCGCGAACGCCCACCGCCCGCCACCAGCGGTACGGGCCGGTGATGTCCCAGCGCGCGACGTTGGCGAGCGGCGTCCGCGCGCTGAAGAACCCGAAGCGTGCCACCAGCCGGTCGCCGTCGATTTGCACGAACGCGTTGCGCGGCCGCACGCCGAAGAGCAGCAGGATGGGCCGCAGGCCGCGCTGCAGCCGGATGGGGAACGTCACGCGTCCATGACGTCCGCGACGTCCTGGCGTCCGGGCCGCCTCGCCGCGGCCTCTCGATAGGCATCGAGGGCACGGCGCCTCGCGTCCGCGTGGTTGACGATGGGCACAAGATACGTCCCGGGCGGCGGTTCGTGGACCTTCGCGCCGGCAAGGTCCGTGCGCGCGGCAAGTTCCGGAACCCACCGTCGAACGTAGTCGCCGTCCGGGTCGTGGCGGCGGGCCTGCAGGGTGGGGTTGAAGATCCGGAACCACGGCTGGGCGTCCGCCCCGGTGGACGCCGCCCACTGCCAGCCGCCGGTGTTGCTGGCCACGTCTCCGTCGATGAGGTGCGCCATGAAGTGCGCCGCACCCACACGCCAGTCGATCCCGAGGTGCTTGGTGAGGAACCCGGCGACCAGCATCCTTGCCCGGTTGTGCATCCAGCCGGTCGCGAGCAACTGGCGCATCGCCGCATCAATGACGGGATACCCCGTGCGGCCCCGGCGCCATGCCTCGGCGAGCCGCTCATCATGCCGCCAGGCGACGTGCTCGAATTCGGGCCGGAGTGCCTCTCGGACAAGCCGCGGCTGGTGCCACAGGAGATGGGCGTAGAAATCGCGCCACGCGATCTCCCAGCGGAACCGCGTCCGGCCGGCATCGTCCCCGGCGCACTGCTGCAGGGCCTCCACGGGCGACACGAGGCCCCAGCGGAGGTCCTGGCTGAGGCGCGAGGTCCCGGACTGGTCGAGGCGGTCGCGGCCGTCGGCGTACGCGACCAGTTCGGGCGAGCGCGACCAGGCGTCCAGCCGCCGACGGGCGGCCGGTTCGCCTGGCTCCAGCAAGAGCGCCGGGTCCGCCGACGGGGCGATATGGCCCAGGCATTCCTCGATCGTCCCCCGCGCACCAGTCGGGCGCCGCGCGCCCGCGATCTTCCGGGGTGCCGCAAGCACCGGCCGACGGTCCACAGCCTCCCAGGCCCGACGAAACGGCGAGAACACGGTGAACCCACCGCCGTCGATCCGCGTCACCCGTTCGGGTTCCTGGACGAGCAGGCCGGGCTCGGCCAGGAACGTGATCCCGCGTGATGCTGCCGTCCGCTCCACGGCAGCGTCACGAGTTCGCCCATAGGGCGCCCGGTCGCGGCTGACGAGGATGGCGCGGGCACCCACTTCGGCGGCGAATCCGGGAACCAGCGCGATGGGGTCGCCCCGCAGGACCGTCAGGTCCAGGCCGAGCTCCTCAAGCTGGGCGGCAAGGGCCGCGACACTCTCGCGCATGAACCACAGGCGGTTCGAGGCGGGTCGCTCCGCGGAGCCCATGATCCTGTCGTCCACGACAAACAGGGGCGCCACGCGCCCGAACTCCTCCACCGCTCGAACCAGTGCCGGGTGGTCGTGGACGCGCAGGTCGCGCCGGAACCACACCACGGCGGTTGATGCCCTGGCGGCAGTCGGACTCACGGCCGGGCCGCAGCGACCGGCCGGCAGATGACCAGGGTTGCGTCGCGCCGGCGGCCGGCGATCGAACGGGGCAGGACCCTCGTCACCGCAAGACCGGTCCAGCCGTTCAGCGAGTCGTGGACTGATCGCGCAGCCGGGCGAGTGCCCGGGCGAACTCCTCCGCATCGGTCAGCGACGCCGACACGAGATCGGCACCGCGGATCTCTGCCTCGATCCCCTGGATGCCCGAGCCACCCACCATGATCGGGCGGGGCTCCCCCGTGTCCGCTGCACGCAGTGCGTCGATCATTCGCTGGAGGGCCGGAACCCGACCCGGCGTTCCGATCGAGAGCGCGAGCAGGTCCACGGAGCGTCCGTTCACGAATTGCACGAGGTCTTCGGCGGGGACGTTCGCGCCCAGGTTCTCCACCTGCCAGCCGTCCTCCTCGAGGACCTGCGCGAGACAGGCCAGCCCGGCCACGTGCTGCTCGCCCTCCGGCGCCGCGAGGACGGCGACCGGGCCGATGCGTGTCTCCGCGATCGTGGTGGAGCGCACCCGGGCAAGTGCCTGGAGCAGCGCGACCGACGCCAGGTGCTCCTGGGAGATCGACCACTCCCCGCTGACCCAGCGCGAGCCCACGAGTTCCATCGCGCGGCGGATGACGTCGTCGAAGACCACGGCGCGCGGCTGCTCCTCCAGTGCCTGCCCGATCGCCCATGCGGCCAGGTCGTCATCTCCGTCTGCGAGCAGCGCGGCGATGAACTCGGGAGAGGCAACGCCACCGGGCGTGGCCGGGTCGGGCAGGGTCACGCCAGCCAGTTCCGGCGGAATCGGATCAGCCATGCCGTTGCTCCTCCTCGCGGCAGTTCGGGCGCCCGCCGACTCGGTGACCCACGTGGGCGCAGACTGGGCCCGGCCCAGCAGGCCGACGGTAGCCGACCGTGCCTGGCGGTTCGGCCGGGAATCGTGCATCGAGTAACGCCTCAGGACGGAGCATGCGGACTGTCCCCTGTTCGATCACCGGGCCATCCCGGATTGGCCGGCCTGGGCCGGTTGTCGGACGGGCCGGACCACGGCGGCAGACGCTGTGTCCCGGCCACGGCGCGCGGACGGCTCGACCCGGGCCGCTTCGGCGCCGATTGATGGGCCCAGCTGTTCGCGGAGCTTCAGCAGCGCGCTTCTGACCCGGGTCTTGGCGGTGCCGAGCGGAATGCCCTCGCGCTCGGCAAGTTCCACGTGCGTGAGGCCGCCGAGGAACGCCAGCTCCAGGGCCCGCCGCTGGTCTGCTCCCAGTCGCGCGATGGCCTCGTAGAGCCGCTCGCGCCGAATGCCCAGCCAGACTTCGTCGTGGACGTCGTCCGGCGCCTCGCGCAGCTCGAGGTCCACGTCGGCCGTGCGGCGGGCGATCGCGGACTCGCGGCGGATCATGTCGATCGCCTTGTAGCGCGTCATGGTCAGCAGCCATGGCGCCAGCTTGCCGCGTGTCGCATCGAACTTGGCCGGATCCCGCCACACCGCCATGAGGGCGTCCTGTACGACCTCTTCGGCCATGCGCTCGTTCCGCGTGACGCGCAGGGCGACCCCGTGCATCGCGCCGCCGAACTGCGCGCTCAGGGTCTCGATCGCCTGCTCGTCGCGATTGGCAATCGCGGCGAGCAGTGCCGCATCCTCCACGCGCTTGCCCCCATCCGTGCTGCTCCTCGCCGGTGAGACGACGAGGTGCGCTGCGAGTATAGGCAGACGTCCCGATCGTCCCGGTTGGCGCTATCCATTGCCGCGTGTGCGAACATCAGCGGTCAACCCAATGGTGGGCTGAAGAGGGGGCGTCAGTGCTTGATCGGCTCGGGTGGAATGCGCTCTCCTACCGGCCGTTCCGCACGTTCTTCATTGCAAACTTCGCCGGCAATTCCTCCTGGTTCGTGTTCAACGCCGGGTTCGGCTGGTTCGTGTTCACCGCCACCGGCTCCGCCGCGATCGAAGGCCTCGCGTTCTTCATCGCCGGTCTCCCGTTCCTCCTGCTGACCCTGCACGCCGGCCTCCTGACGGACCGGTTCGGGGCGCGGCGGCTCGTCGCGCTGTCATTCGCCCTGACGGGCATCTGCATGATCGCGCTGGGCGCACTCGCCCTGGTCCCCAACGCCCCACTCGCGCTGATCCTGGGCGTGGCCTTCCTGAGCGGCACCTTCCAGACGATCGGCGCGCCTGGGTACATCTCCATCGTCAACGACCTCGTGCCGCCGGGGGCGGTGTCGAGCGGCGTCGCCCTGAACTTCCTGGGGATCAGCATCGGCCGGATCGCGGGCGGGTTCATCGGGGGCTTGCTGGTTGCGACGTTCCCTCCGGCGTGGGCGCTTGTCGTCGCAGGGCTCCTGCAGGCGGGCCCGGCACTGCCGATCTGGCGCCTCCCAACCCGGCCGGTCGAGGTCGCCACCACCAGCAGCCGCGCCCTCATCCGGCCCCTGATCGAGGCGGCCGCCTACGGTCGGCGGTATCCCACGCTGGGCGTCATCCTCGTGATGTCCGCCGTCCCGGGCGCCCTGGGCCTCTCGTACAACTACCTGCTGCCGGTGGCCGCCGTTGACCTGGGCATCGGCGGCGGCGGCCTGGGATTGCTTCTGGCACTCGCGGGCGCCGGCGGCCTCGTGTCCGGCCTGCTCGCCGAGACCGTGATGCGCCGGTTCGGCCATGGGCGGGCCGTGCTCACGGGCCTTGGCGTATCCGCCGCGGGGATGCTGATCTTCGGCCTCTCGCCCAGCGTGGCGCTGTCCGTGGCCGCGATGCCGCTGATCGGCGCCGGGTTCATCCTCTACTCATCGGCCAGTCTGACGCTCATCCAGGCGCTGGCCCCCAGCGTGGTGCGCGGCCGCCTGACGGCCCTGTTCGCCCTCCTCTACTGGGGACTGATGCCCATCGGCGGTCTCGTGGGCGGCATCGTCGCAGAGGTGGCTGGATCGCGAGCCGCGTTCGCCGGCGCCGGCCTCCTCATCCTCGGGACAGCGCTGGGGGCCGTGCTGCTGCGGCGGCAGATCGCCACGCTGCGCGTGGATCGCGACGGAACCACGTTCGCCGACGGGGTGGCGGTGGACCTGGCCGCGTAGCGGTCGAGACCGGCCGACAAACCGCCCGCCACCGAAACGGAAGCGCCCCCGGGGTGGCCGGGGGCGCTCCGCGGAACGTCAGGACCGTCAGTACTGGAACAGGAGTTCGCGGTACTTCGGCAGCGGCCAGAGATCGTCGGCGACGATCGTTTCGAGCTGGTCGGCGGCCACCCGGAGCGCGTTCTGCGCCGGGATCACCGCGTCCACGAACGCATGCGCCTCGGCCTGCACGGAGGTCGCCATATGGGCGCCGTGCTGTGCGTGCTCCAGGTCCTCGATGGACTGGACGAGCCCGTCCGTGAGACCGGCAACCCTCGCGGCCAGCGCGCCGACGCCCTTCGACGCCGACCCGCCGGAGAGCTGGCCCAGGTATCGCACGGCCGCAGGCAGGATCTGCGTCCGGGCGATGTCCAGGGCGCAGTTCGCCTCGATGGCCTGGACCTTGACGTAGCGCTCCCACGCGATGTCGTGGCGGGCGGCAAGCTCACGGTCGGAGAGGACCCCGAACTTCGAGAAGAGTGCCCGGGCCTTGGCCGTGGCGAGTGCGGGCAGCGAATCGGGCGTGGTCTTGTTGTTCGGGAGCCCGCGGCGCGCAGCCTCGGCGTGCCACTCTTCCGAGTAGCCGTTGCCCTCGAACAGGACCTGCTTGTTCGCCTTGACGATGGCCGAGAGGATCGTCGTCAGCCCGTCGAAATCGCCCTGCGGGAGTTTCTCCAGGTCGTCGGCAAGCTGTTCCATCGAGTCGGCCACGGCGGTGTTGAGGACCGTCTGCGGCCAGTAGATGGGCACGGACGAACCGACGGCCCGGAACTCGAACTTGTTGCCCGTGAACGCGAAGGGTGAGGTCCGGTTGCGGTCCGTCGCGTCCCGCGGCAGTGCCGGAAGCGAGTCAACCCCGAGGTCGAGGTGGCCGCCCTTCTTCGATCGGGAGGCCGGGCCCTGCTCGAGCTGGCTGATCACGTCCTCCAGCTGCGAGCCGAGGAAGACCGACATGATCGCCGGCGGTGCCTCGTTGGCGCCCAGCCGGTGATCGTTTCCGGCGTCGGCGATGCTCGCCCTCAGCAGGTCCGCGTGGACGTTGACCCCGCGGATCACGGCCAGCAGGACCGCGAGGAACTGCGCGTTCGCATCCGGGTCGTGTCCGGGGTCGAGCAGGTTCTCGCCCTCGTCGGTCGACATGGACCAGTTGTTGTGCTTGCCCGACCCGTTGATGCCGGCAAACGGCTTCTCGTGGATGAGCAGCATGAGGCCGTGCTGATGGGCGATCCGCCGCATCAGGGCCATGACGACCATGTTGTGGTCGGATCCCACCGAGGTCGGCTCGTACACGGGCGCCATCTCGAACTGGCCGGGCGCCACCTCGTTGTGCCGCGTCTTGGCGGGAATGCCGAGGCGCCAGAGCTCTCGGTCGAGGTCCATCATGAAGGCGAGGATGCGTTCGCGGATGGGGCCGAAGTACTGGTCCTCCAGCTCCTGGCCCTTGGGCGAGGGGGCGCCGAACAGCGTCCGCCCGGTCAGGAGGAGGTCCGGCCGCTGCTCGGCCAGGCGCCGGTCGATGAGGAAGTACTCCTGCTCCGGGCCGATGTTCGTGAACACGCGGCCTGCGGTCGCGTTGCCGAACCAGCGGAGGACGCGCAGTGCCTGCTTGCCCAGCGCCTCCTGCGAGCGCAGGAGCGGGATCTTGTGGTCGAGCGCCTCGCCGGTGAACGAGACATACGCGGTGGGGATCGTGAGCGTGACGCCGTTCGGTTCCACCTGGAGGAAGATCGGCGAGGTCACGTCCCACGCGGTGTAGCCGCGAGCCTCGAAGGTCGCGCGGATCCCGCCTGACGGGAACGAGCTCGCGTCGGGCTCTCCCTGGAGGAGGTTCTTACCCGAGAACTCTGCGACCGTCTCGCCTTCGCCGGCCGGCGTGAGGAACGAGTCGTGCTTCTCCGCCGTAGAGCCCGTCATCGGCACGAACCAGTGCGTGTAGTGGGTGGCGCCGTGGGTCATCGCCCACTCTTTCACGCCGTGGGCGACGGCATCCACGATGGCCGGGTCGAATGGCTCGAGGCCGTCGATGGAGCGGCGGAGCTTCTGGAAAATGGGCTTCGCGAGGTATTGCCGCTGCGCGGTCTCGCCGAACACGTACTGGCCGTAGATCTCGGCGCCGGCGTGTTCGAGGTACTTCTGGGTGGACGCGACCCTGTGGTTGGCGATCGTTGCGATGGCGGTCTGTCGGGCGGTCATGGGTCTCCTGCCGGCGGGGCGGCTGCTCCTGGTTTGCGGGCCGGCCGGGTGAACCGGCCCGAACGATCTAGAAGGCTTCGAGGTAGCGGTCCAGTTCCCAGCCGCTGACCTGGGTGCGGTACTCGTCCCACTCCGCGCGCTTCGCATCGACGAAGTGGTTGTAGACGTGGTCGCCCAGGGCGTCGCGGATGACGCTGTCCTTCTCCAGTTCGTCCAGTGCCTCGCCGAGCGTGCCCGGCAACTCGCGGATGTTGTGCGCGGCGATCTGTGCCGCGTCCATCTCGAAGAGGCTCTCCTCGACCGGATCACCCAGCTGGAGGTTCTTCTCCACGCCGTCGAGGCCGGCCGCGATCATCGCCGCGAACGCGAGGTAGGTATTGGACGATGGATCCGGACAGCGGACCTCGAGCCGCGTGGCCTCGATGGACTTGCCGGGCGACACCATGGGCACGCGGATCAGCGCCGACCGGTTGGTGCGGCCCCACGTGAGGTACGTGGGGGCCTCGTAGCCCGGGACCAGCCGCTTGTAGCTGTTCACGAGCGGAGCGAGCACAGCGCTCATCCCGCGGGCGTGCGCCAGGATCCCGGCCGCATAGGAACGCGCGAGGTCCGACAGGCCGTACTTCGAGTTCACGTCGGCGAAGGCGTTCCGCTCCTCCGCGATGGAATACAGGCTCTGGTGCGTGTGCATGCCCGAGCCGTTGATGCCGTGGATGGGCTTGGGCATGAACGTCGCGTACAGGCCGTGCTGCTGCGCGATCGCCTTCAGCGCGAACTTGAAGGTGATCGCGTTGTCGGCCGTCCGGAGCGCATCCGAATACTCGAAGTCGATCTCGTGCTGGCCGGCCGCGACCTCGTGATGCGCCGCCTCCACCTTGATCCCGAACGCCTCCAGGGCATCAACCATGTCCTGGCGGACTTCCTGGGCGAGGTCCGTGGAGAAGTCGAAATAGCCGGCCTGATCGTGCGGCAGCGGCGCGATCCGGCCGTTCTCGTCTCGCCGGAAGAGAAAGAACTCCAATTCCGGGCCGGTGTTGACGATATAGCCCAGCTTTCGCGCCCGCTCCACCTGCCGGCGGAGGACGGCCCGCGGATCGCCCACGAACGGCTCGCCCCGTGGCGTGTACACGTCGCAGATCACGCGCGCCGTGCCCCGGGGCCCGGAGGCCTTCTGCCACGGGATCTCGACGAACGTGCTCATGTCCGGCATGAGGTACTGGTCGCTCTCCGCAATCCGCGTGAAGCCCTCGATTGAGCTTCCATCGAACCACGTCCCGTGGCGGACGCTGTCCTCCAGGCGGTCGATGGGGATCGTGACGGCCTTGACGTGGCCAATGATGTCCGTGAACTGCAGCTGGACGAACCGGATCCCACTCGCTCTCGCCCGCCCGATCTCGTCGATCCGGTCCTCGCCCCCCGCAGTGTCCACCGATCCGACCCCCTGTTCGATCATCGGGCCAACCGTGGCGCCCGTTCGGCGGCTCTCGGTCCATTTCTTGTGCCCACTGCACGAAAACGGAAGTGCCGGCCGGTTACGCCTGTCAGTCTAACCTGCGCGTACGAACCTACTGGCGGAACCAGTGGCAATGTTATTGGTCAGATTGCACAAGTCTGACGGCGATCGCGACCGGGAGCCGGACGGCGGGATCCGCGAGACGCCAGCCGGTGAGTTGTTCGATCCGGTGGATCCGGTAGGCAAGCGTGTTGCGGTGGATGCCGAGCGAAGCCGCCGCCTCCGCGAGCCCCGGCTGCTCCAGGACGGCGCTCAGCGTGGCGAGCCGTTCGCGCCGTGCGTCCGCACTGCCGCCAAGGAGCGGTTCGAGGAGGGCGCGCGCGTGCCGCGACCCTTCGGGGAGGTTCCGGAGCGACGTCATGAGCCGGTAGGCCGGCAGCCGATCGGCTCGCGCAACGCGGGGCGGGTCGGGCAGCAATTCCACCGCCTCCAGCGTGGCGCGTGCCTCGGCCTCGGCGACCGGCCGTTCCGCCGGGTCGGCGAACGGTCGCGAAACCGCGACCGGGCGGTCCAGCAGGTCCGCCACCTTGGCCGCCAGCGGAATTACTTCGGCGCCGAAGTTTGTTGCCGAAGGAGTCGTGTCCGGGGCGCCCGGTCGCCCCACCGCGAGCACGAGTCGCAGTTCGAGGCTCTCGACGTCACCCCGCAGGGCCAGACGGCGGGGTGGCGCGATGACCCGCAGCCGTGAGCGGATTTCCTCGCGTACCTCGATGGAGGTACCCGGTCCGGCGCCCGGGGCGACCTGGCGCGCGACAAGCATCACCCACGGGGGGCCCTCGGCCGGGAGCGGTTCGGCCCGCCGGCCGCTGTCCTGGGCGCGGCGCACTGCGTCGGCTCGCGCCATCTCGAGGGCAATCAGGCGGCCGACACGGGGACCCACCACGCGCTCGAGATCGGTGGCGGGACGATCGCCCAGCAGCACGAGCCGGCCGGCACCCTGCAGGCGGGTGACCGGGCCGACGACGGCCGAGGCTGAGCCCATGGCCGCGGCAAGGCCTGCGGCCGAGGCGGGGCCAGTGGAAGCGGCCAGACCTGAGTCCGCAGCGCCCGGCGCCACTGCCGAGGGCCGATCGCCGACGATGCCAGGAGCGGCCGGCAGGGCAATGCGAAGCGCCGCACTCCGGGAACCGCCCAGGTACGCGCCGACTGCGGCTGCAGCGCCGGGCGTCCGATCCGGTGCGTGGACGGCCACGACTTCACCACGCCGGCCTTCGAGCGCCACCGCCCGGCCCAGGAACCCCCCGATGGCCGCGATGAGCGCGCTCACGTCGCCGGTCCCCAGGGCCACCTCCTCCAGGAGGGCCTCCAGGAGGCCGGCCTGGTGCTCCAGTTCCGCCCGGCGGTTCACCAGGAAGCTGATGATGCTGCGCTCGAGCTGGTTCGGGTCCAGCCGCCCCGCCCTGAGTGCGGGCAGCCCGGCCGCGATGGCCGACACGCCGAGAGCCTCCACGGCATCGTGGGGACCGTCGCCCTCCACGACGAGAATCCCCGCGCACCGCGCCGCGGCAAGGGCTTCGATGAGCGCGTCGGTTTCCGCGGCCCCCGGGGCGACGCTCGCGAGGGCGGACGCCGGGATGATCGCAACGTCTCCCGGATCCAGCGCATCGAAGGCCGGCACGCGCGCCTTCAGCACGCGGACCCAGCCCACCTCGCGCTCCAACTGGGCGGCGTCGGGCGCGGCCAGTGGCACGGCGGCCGGCAGGATGGCCGCCCAGAGGTCACCGAACGTCGCCACGGCCTGCCGCGATCAGGACGGCGCGGACGGCGGCGTGACCGCGGTAGGCGACCCGGGCGCGCTCGCCGACGCGGGCGTGGACGGCGATGCGGACGCCCGGCGCACGCTCACGAGATCGTCGAGCAATCGCCCGAATTCGCGTTCGAAGTCCACGTAGCGGTCCGATCGACCCACGATCCGCATCTCGCCATCGGCCGTGATCCGGGCCCAGGCGCGCCGGCGCGGCAGGTAGAACGTGATGAGCAGGCCGGCCAGGAGCGACCCGAACGCCAGCCAGACGATCCCCACCCCCGGATCCTGCTTGGCGATCAGGAGCGAATAGGCCCCCACGCTCGTCAGCGTCACCGTGAAGTCCAGGTCGGGCGAACCCGCCGTCTCGCCTGGGCCCACCGCCAGTGGGAACAGCTCTCTCACGGCCGGTGTCCCGTCGGGGTTCGTGCCGGTCACCTGGTACGGGAAGACGCCCAGCACCGCCGTTCCGTCGGATGCCTTGTCGAGGTACATCTCGATCCCCACGTCGCGGCTCGGGACGCCCATCCTGGCGAACGGCAGCCCGCCGGCCTGATCGGTCATGGAGACACCGCCGGAGAACAGGAGAGCGCCGGTCGTGTCGCGGATCTCGACGAAGGGAGCGGGCCCGAACCCATTCTGGTGGAACGTGAACCCGGCGATCGTGAGCGGGTCGTTGACGTGGATCGTCTTGCGGCCGATCTCGCGGCCACCCTGATAGACGGCGAGATCCGTGGAGAAGTCCTCGAACGATCCGTCGGGCCGCGTGGGCGCGGAGAAGCCCAGGTTCTTGACGATCAGGAGGCCCGGAGTCCCGATGGGCTGGACGGTGGACGTCTCACCCGCGTTCACGACGATCGGCGCCTCGAACCCGAAGCGGCTGGTGACCGCCGCGGCGATCAGGAACAGGATCAGGCCGAGGTGCGTGAGCAGGGTTGCGAGCTTCGTGTACTGATGGCGATCGCCGTACACGTACGCAACTCCGCCGGCATGCGCCTCGCGCACACGGAACCGGTGCCGCCGCAGCATCGCGCCGACGTCGTCAGGAGCCAGCCCGGTCACCGCGGCCCGATCCGGCAGGCGAGGATCGAAGAACGGCTCCGGCTGCACCACGCGGATATCGGTCGCCTGGCGCCATAGCCGCGGCGTGCGGTTCAGCGTGCAGGCGACGATCGAGATCAGCAGCACCACGAGTCCAAGGCTGAACCACCAGGAGCTGAACACGCTGAAGACCTGCAGGCGCTCCAGGAGGTCCACGCCGCTCGTGCCGAACGCGGGGTCGTAGCGCTGGTGGAGCAGCGCCATTTGCTCGTCGTACGCGCTCGCCGACCGGGATGCGAAGCCGGGCAGCTGGCGAATGGTCATGCCCACCGCAGCTTCCATCCCGAGCAGGATGATCTGGAGCACCGCGAAATTGACCGAGGTCAGCAGGCCCCAGATCCCGGCACCCAGGCGAGCGAGCGGGTTCGGCCGGGAAATCCGCGACGAACGGGGCACGGGACCGACGTCGGCGACGGTGGTGGCGATCCCGGGCCTCCCGATCAGATGGACGGGTCGACGGGGACCGGCCGCGCGCCCGCTCGGCCGGGCAGCCCAGCGGCGTTGCGGGCCGCCTGGAGCGCGGTGGCGAAGTCGGCCTCGAGATCGTCGGCATCTTCGAGGCCCACCGAGCAGCGAAGGAGGCCCGGGGCGATGCCCGCGTCCGCAAGCGCCGCGTCGTCAAGCTGGCGATGCGTGGTCCGCGGCGGGTGCACGACGATCGTGTGGATGCTGCCCAGCGATGCGGTTAGAACGGGGATCGTGAGGGCGTCCACGAACGCGGTGGCAGCGGCGCGACCGTCGCCGGGCGGGCGGCCGTCGCCGGGCGCGCCACCGTGGCCGGACGTGCCTCCCGCCAGCTCGAACGCGAACATCCCGCCGCCCAGCGGGAACTGGCGGGCAGCGACCTCACGCTGGGGATGCGAGGCCAGGCCCGGGTAGAAGACGCGGGCCACGCCCGGTTGCGACTCGAGCCAGCGGGCCAGGCGCCCGGCCGTCTCAGAGTGGCGTCGCATGCGGATCTCCAGGGTGGGCAGGCCGCGCAGGACCAGGAACGATGAGAACGGGGCGAGGGTCGCGCCCGTGTCCGTCTGGACCTTCCGGACCGCGGCGATCCGCTCTCGTGACCCGGCGACGATCCCCGCGAGGACGTCGCTGTGGCCGGAGAGGTATTTCGTGGCCGATTCCACGACCAGGTCCGCACCCAGCTCGATGGGCCGGCAGAGGTACGGCGACGCGAACGTGTTGTCCACGACCGCAAGGGCGCCGTGGCGATGCGCGAGAGCGCCCAGGGCGGCGATGTCGGCGACGGAGATCGTGGGGTTGGAGATGGACTCCAGGTAGAGGACCCGGACGGCTGACGAGCGGAGGGCCGCGTCCACGGCGTCGAGGTCCGTCACGTCCACGAAGTCCACCTGGACGCCGAACCGCCCCAGGACCGATGTCATGAGCGACCGCGTGGTCCCATAGATGCTCCGCGTCGCCACGATCCGGTCGCGGGCCGAGACGAGCGACAGCAGCGCCGCGTGAATGGCCGCCATGCCGCTGGCGAGCACGTACGCCGCCTCGGCTCCCTCCAACTCGGCAATCGCATCTGCCAGGGCGGTCCCGGTGGGATTGTCGATCCGCCCGTACGCATACCCCGGCCGCCCGCCGGTGACGACGTCGGCCAGCTCCTCCGAGTCGGCGGAGGAGAACGTGACGGCCTGGTAGATGGGCACCGAATCGGGCCGCTGGTCCACCGCCGGCGGCGTCGTCGCGGCGCGGACGGCCCGCGTGGAGAAGCCGCGTTTCCGCGAGGGGCCGGGGTCGTGCGCCACGGCCGAATGCTACAACGGCCCGGATCACCGGCTGTTCGGGCCGAATCGGCGAACCGCGACCGAGGCATGCCGTCGGCAACACCAGGTTCCCTCGGCCGTCGGGGGGCGAATCGGCGGGGAGCGCCAATCGCTTCGCGGCGCGTATCCTGCCCGGCGTGTCGAAGCCACCACTCCACGTCCTCTTCGTTGCCCGCTGGTACCCCTCGCACGATCAGCCGGGCCGCGGCACCTTCGTAGCCGACCTGGCGGCTGCCCTCAGTGCCACCAGTCTGGCCCGCGTGACTGTCGCCTCCTTCGACCCAACGCATGTTCGTGGCGTCGCCGATACGCGCAGTGAGCGGGCACGGGAGGCCGAGTCCGTGCTGGCGGATGCCGTGGTCCAGGTGGACACCCTCCAAGCGCCCTTCTCGTGGGGCGCACGGGACATCCCGGTTGCGCGACTGCCGGTCATCCTCGACGGCGACCGCCGTCGCCCATCGGATCTCGCCGACGCGCACGCGGGACCGCTGCTGGCGTTTGCCCGGGCGCTCGGCGCAAGGCGACGGATCGACGTGATCCACGCGCACACCGGCCTGCCGGACGGGATCGCAGCCCTGCGCGTCGCCGACGAGCTGGACCTGCCGCTGCTCGTCACGGAGCACGCCTCCACCACTGCGGACGACCTCGTGGACGACGAGGCCCGGGCGCTGTACCGGCGTCTCGTCGCGCCGCCCCGACGGGTCGTCGCCGTATCGCGGGCACTGGCGCACGATGTCGCGCGAGCCCTGGGCGTCGGCGAGAACGTGATCGACGTGCTGCCGAACGCCGTGCCCGTGGACGACTTCCCGATGGGAGCCACGGCCGGCCGCCACGAGAACGAGCTCCTGTACGTGGGGTCGCGCAAGGCGAGCAAGGGCATCGAGACCCTGTTGCGGGCGTTCGCGGACGTGCGATCGCATCGGCCCGAGATCCGGCTGCGCCTGATCGGCTCCCCGGGCCCTGCCGCCGACGAGGCGCGCTGGCAGGCGCTGGCTGGAAGCCTGGGCGTGGCCGAGGCCGTGACCTTCGAACCGGCAGCCCCGCGCGATGAGGTGGCGGCGGCCATGCGACGGGCCGGCCTGTTCGTCCACCCCAGCCCGCACGAGACGTTCGGCATGGTGGCAGCCGAAGCGCTTGCATCCGGGCTCCCGGTGGCGGCCACGCCATCCGGGGGAGTGGACGAGATCGTGGGCCGGGACGGACAGTTCGGCGCGATGGCCACGTCCACGGCCGCGCCGGCGCTGGCCGACGCGATCGACCGGGCGCTTGCCGTTTCATCGCGGGTGGACCGGGCTGCGATGCGGGCACACGTGGACTCACGGTACGCCGCGCCGGCCGTTGCCCGCCGGGCAATCGAAGCGTACGAGGCGGTCGCGGCGCAGACGCGCGCGCTCCCCCGGCAGGGACGTGCCGCTCCCGTGGAG
>JANPDJ010000150.1:0-10681 GCA_031431395.1 Chloroflexota bacterium
CCCGGCGCCAGCCGGCCAGTTCGTCCGGATACCGCGCGGCGACGTCCATGCGAGGCATGCCCTCCCAGTCGCCCTGTGCCACCTCGGCGAGTCCCCCGTGGGCCCGAACAGGCGGGACACGGCCGGACGCAGCCGCTATCGCCCTGGCCGCGGCCGAGGCCGTTTCGGTCGTGCGCTGCAGGGGCGAGTGCACGATCTCCTCCGGCGGTCCGCTCGGGATCGGCAGCGCGGGGGAGCGATTCGGGCAGGCGAGTCGGCTGCCGGCCAGTTCGGCCTGGCGGCGTCCGAGCGCGGAGAGCGGGCTGTCCGCCTGGCCCTGGAAGCCGTCCTCGGTGATGAACACCGACTCACCGTGACGGAGAAGGACCACCGTCGCTGCGAGCCCGTCGGGGATCATCGGTCGGGGGCCTTGGCGTCCAGGTGCGGCGTCACGAATCGAGCACGGATTCGGCGACGACGACCCTCATCAGCGAGCCATGCCGGTCATCGGACGCCGGCCGCCCCGGCCGCTCCTGACGAGAGCGCCAGCCCGGCCCGTTCGGCGGCGGCAACGCCTGCGCCCGGTGTGAACGGGAGTCCGAACTGCAGCATGACCTCTTCGAGCACGCTGAAGACCGCCAGGATGTCGTCGATGTCCACGTCGCCGAGATGGCCTACGCGAAGGGTTGTTCCCGCGAGTTTGCCCTGTCCCCCGGCGATGACGAGGTGCCGCTCGAGCAGCGCCGCGTTGAAGGCCTTCCAGTCCAGGCCTTCTGGCAGCCACGCGTTGGTCACGGTGGACGAGAAGTGGCTAGGGTCGGCGAAGAGCCGGAAGCCCAGCGCCTCGAGGCCGGCGCGCGTGGCGGCCGCGACGGCGGCATGCCGGCGATAGACGCCGTCGAGCCCCTCACGCTCCATCGTGTCGAGAGCCACGTCCAACTGGAACATGACGGCAATGGCGGGGGTGTAGGGCGTCTCGCCCCGGGCGGCGAAGTCGCGCGCGCTCGCAACATCGAAGTACGCGCGCGGCATCCGGGCGCTTACGTTGGCCTGCCACGCGCGATCGGAGAGCGCGATCATTGCGATCCCGGGCGCCGACATCCACGTCTTCTGGGAGGCTGTCATGACCACGTCGAGCCCCCACTCGTCCATCTCGAACGGCACGCCGCCCAAGCCGGATACCGCGTCCACAAGGATCAGGGTGTCCGGGGATTCCGCGTGAACCGCGGCGGCAATCTCTGCCAGCGGGTTCATCACGCCGGTGGACGTCTCGTTGTGGGTTACGAGCACCGCCTTGTAGCCCGGGTTCGCCCGAAGCGCCGCCCTGACCATCGCCGGGTCCGCGGCCCGGCCCCATTCCACGTCGAGCCTCGTCACGTCCGCGCCGTAGATCTGCGCGATCTTCGCAAATCGCTCGCCGAACGCCCCGATGGCGATGCCCAGCACCCGATCCCCCGGTGACAAGGTGTTGACGATGGCCGCCTCCAGGCCGCCGGAGCCGGAGGAGGTGAGGAAGAAGACCTGCCTGGTCGTGCCGAAGAACGGCTTGATGCGCCGCTCGACGCGCGCGAGGATCGCCCCGAACTCCGGCCCGCGGTGGTTGATCATCTGGCGGGAGCCGGCCTCGCGGACGTCGTCCGGCAGGCTCGTGGGGCCGGGGATCCGAAGGTTGGTGTCGATGCGGTTCACGTCTGATTTCTCCAGGGGTGGTGTTCGCGGTTGAGCGCGATCTCGGACGGGTCAATGGTACCGGGGACCGGCTGCGCCACGGCCGACTGCCGAGTGAGCGGCGACGGCCGATGGGAGGCTTCGGGAGGGCGTGGGACAGGTGGCCCGTTGCTCCGGGCCACTCGGCTCTTCAGGCGCATGGAGGTCGGCTGGCACTCTCGGCTGCGAGCGAGCCCCGCTTCCCTCATTCATTCGGAGTCTCGTCTGATGCGGTCGCGAATGATCCTGTTGGTCGTCTGCGCCGTCCTCGCCGCGGTCGGAGCGGCATGCTCGGCAGGTGGAGCGCCGCCGCGGACCCTCTCGGTCGTGATGCACGACGACATGACGTTCGAACCTGCGGCCTTCACGGTGAAGGCGGGCGAGACGGTCACGTTCGATGTCCGCAATGCAGGCCAGATCGCGCACGAGTACTTCGTTGGCACGCAGGTCGAGCAGGACGAGCACGAGACGGAGATGCGCCAGCCGATGGCCGCCGGCCATGACCACCCGACGGGCGTGCACGTGGACGCGGGCAAGTCCAAGGCGTTGTCGATGACGTTCGTGAAAGCCGGAACGTTCCTGGTGGGCTGCCACGAGCCAGGCCACTGGGCGGCCGGCATGAAGGGGACCATCACGGTCGAGCCGTAGGCCGGTCTCGGGCTGCCGCAGGCCGGGCCCCGCGAAGTCGGCCGGACCGGAGTCCCGCCGAAAGGCGCGGCTGCAGCGGGCTGCCGTGCGCTGCGTCCCGCCAGAATTCTCGCCCCGGCGTCCGGCCAGGATTCTCGCCCCGGCGTCCGGTCGGTGCACCAGCCGCGCTTCTGCGCGTCAGTCGCCGGCGTCCCGCTTCTCGGTCTCGGCCAGGCGGCGGCGGCTGGATTCACGCGTGTCCATGATGTTGCCGGCCGGGTTCCAGTGGCCCTGGCCCGGTGGGGGAACGGCCTTGCGGATCCCCGCCGCCCGGGCTTCGCGCCGCGCTTCCATGCGGGCCGCGATCGTCGCCTCGTAGCCGTGTTCCGCCGGGTAGAAGTAGCGACGCTCCCGGAGGTCATCGGGCAGATATTGCTGGTCCACGTCGGAGCCCTCGAACTCTGGCGGGTAGCGGTAGCCCACGCCGATCCCGTGGCCCTTCATCCGCCGGTCGGGTGCGTTGCGCAGATGGAATGGCACGGGCAGTGAGCCCAGGTGCGTCACATCGCCCACGGCGGCGAAGTAGGCCTGCCCGGACCGGATCGACTTCGGTGCAGTCGCCAGGTACACGGTGGCCTGTGCGAGTGCGTACTGCGCTTCCGGGAGGCCAACCCAGTCGAGCGCCTGCGCGGCCGACACCGCCACCTGGAGCGCCCGGGGGTCCGCGTTGCCGACGTCCTCGGATGCCGAGATGATCAGTCGCCGTGCGATGAAGCGGGGATCCTCGCCGGCGGCGGTCATGGATGCGAGCCAGTAGAGGGCGGCATCCGGGTCGTTGCCGCGGATGCTCTTGATGAACGCGCTGACGGTGTCGAAATGGCCGTCGCCCGCGCGGTCGTACGCGAGGACGCGCTGCTGCGCCGCGTTTTCGACGTCGGCCAGAGTGGGGGCCACGCGGCCTTCGTCGTCTCGATGGCCCTCCGATTCGGCCAGTGTTGCGGCGCCCTCGAGCACGTTGAGCGCCTGCCGCGCGTCGCCGGCCGCCATGCCCACCATGTGGTCGAACGCGTCGGCCGCCATCGCCACGCCGCCAGTGGGACCCAGCGGACCGGCGAGGCCTCGTTCCTGGTCGGCGATCGCGCGCCGGACGAGCGTGCCCACCTCCCCGTCCGTCAGTGGTTCCAGGCGCCAGACGCGCAACCGGCTGAGGAGCGCGGAGTTCACCTCGAAATAGGGGTTCTCCGTCGTGGCGCCGATCAGCGTGATCGTGCCGTCCTCCACCTGCGGCAGAAGGGCGTCCTGCTGCGCCTTGTTGAAGCGGTGAATCTCGTCGAGGAAGAGCACGGTTCGACTCCCGCCCATCGTGAGTCGCTCACGGGCCCCTGCAATTACCGCGCGAACCTCGACCACACCGCTCATCACGGCAGAAAGGGTTTCGAAGTGGGCGCCGACGGCCTGGGCGAGCAGCCGAGCGAGGCTGGTCTTGCCGGTCCCGGGCGGGCCCCACAGGAGGATCGAAGAAAGGTGGCCCCGATCGACGCCCTTCCTGAGCGGGCCCCGGTCACCGACCAGGTGCTCCTGCCCCTCGAACTCTGCGAGCGTGCGCGGCCGCATCCGTGCCGCAAGCGGCTGGCTTCCGGGTGGCGGCTGGAAGAGGCCCTCCGGCTTTGCTCCGGTGCTGCGGCGGCTGGGCATGCGATCGATGGTAGCGGGCGTTGGGCGGGGTATTCGCGTACTCGCGGAACACCAGCCATGCGTGGAGTGACTGCTATCCGCCCCTGCTCTCTCGCGGAGGATCAGCCATGCGTGGAGTGACTGTAAGGTGGGCTGATCGCACTCGGGAGCACCGTCGCCTTGACGACTCGTGCGGCGGATCCGCCGTCCGCTGTGGTCGACCGCGGTGGCCTGGTGTCTACCAGTCTGCGGGTGAGTGCCTGGGGTTCGGGAGGCCTGCTCAGCGTCGTCAGCGCTGTCGGGGCCGGCCGTTGCGGCCGGTGATTGCGGCCGTTCATTGCGGCCGTTCATTGCGGCCGTTCATTGCGGCCGGTGATGGCCCTTCATCGTCAGATGCACGTACGGCGTGCACGGAAACGGTTTGGGCTGCCGGTCCAGCCTCGTCCGGTTACCCGGTGTGCAGCTGGCGGCTGGCTGACGTCAAATGCAAGCGGCATGAGAATCCGGGGACGTGCGGCGGCTGTCGTGGCCCATTCCGCTACCCAGTGCACGCACCATGAGAATCCGGGGACGCGTGGCGCGGCGACAGACCTGCCCAGGCAGTCGGGCGGAGGCATCGCGCGACGAGCACGGCCGCGCCAGGTTCACCGCGACGTTCCCGCTGATCTGGCGAGCGCCGCGGCGCCTGTGCCTAGAGTTTGACGAGGTGGAGAACCTCGATCAGGAAGTACAGCGCGAGGAGAACCACGAAGAGGCCGCCGCCCACGATGCCGATCTGCCGGACGTCGCGCGCGACGTAGGCGTACTCCTGCGCGGCACGCGCGGCCAGGAGGCCGGACGGCTGTGTTCCTCGCGATCGGGCGGCCACGGGTGACTCAACGGGACGGGCACGATCGCGCCCGCGTGCCCCACGATCCACGGGGAATTCCGGGGCATCGTCCGCAACGAAGGCCTCCGCCGGTGCAGCAGCGGCCGCAGGTCGGACTGCCTCTGTCGCGGCAGCGCCGGTGGCCGCGGGACGCTGAGGTCGTCGTGCGGGCCGCATCTGGCCGGGCCGCGCTGCGGCTCGTGATCGCTTCGCCATCGTCTTTGAAACCGCCTCCGAGCGTGGACCATGCACAGCCGGGCGGCTGCCGACGGCAGAGGATAGCACCCCGCGTGCCCGCAGCCGCCCCAGCCGGCGCCACGCGGCGCTCCGTCGCAGCACCCGGCGGGATCCGGCGCCGGATGGGCGCCTGCTAGACTCGGCGGGACCGAGGAGGACCCCGAAATCGATCTCAATGCCCTCGTCGCGCCCAACCTTGGCCTTGCGGTCGCGGCGCTCTCGCTGGTCCTCGCCGTCGCCGTGATCGCGCTCGTGGCGCAGAGCCGGCGGGTCGCGCGACTCGAACAGCGGATCGTCCGCCTCACGCGGGGCAGCGACGGGAACCTCCAGCAGGTGCTCGAGTCGCACCTGGACACCGTCGCGCGAGTTGTCGATGACGTTGACGAGCTGGGGGCACGGTCGGCCGTACTGGAGGGCCGCAGCCAGCGGGCGTTCTCCCGCATCGGCCTGGTGCGGTTTAACCCGTTCGAGGATACGGGCGGGAACCAGAGCTTCGCCCTCGCGCTGCTCGATGGTCGCGAGGACGGGATCGTCATCAGCAGCCTTCACACGCGTACGGCGACGCGGATCTACGCGAAGACCGTCTCGCGTGGCCACTCCGATGGCGCGCTCTCGAACGAAGAGAACGACGCGGTCGAGATCGCCCGTTCGCCTGCCGCCGGCCGGTCGATGGACGGTCCGGCCGACGTTCGCGCGGTGGGCCCTGCCGGTGGCGCTTCAGATGGCCCGCCGAGGCGGCGCGCCACGCTGCCGGCCACTCCCGGCTCGGGGCGGCCGCCTTCCTCCTCCGCCGGCGGCGACCCTGCTCGGTGATTGGTGCACCGTTGGCGAAGCGTGTGACGCCCAAGCTGGCACAACCGACGGCCAGACTCGCTCCATGGCGATCGATCTCACAACAGATACTGCCCGGGTGAATTGGCCACGTCGCCGGCGCGAGCCGGCGCCGCTGGATCAGCTGCCGGTCTGGGCGGACCGCCACTTGGGGCACGGCACCCCGGCGCCGGCACCGGCACCGCAGGATCCAGGCCTGGACGCGCTGCTGGGCGGCCTCAACGCGGAACAGCGGCGTGCCGTCACGCACGCCAAAGGACCCTTGCTCGTCATTGCCGGGGCAGGCACCGGCAAGACACAGGTGATCACGCGGCGGATCGCGTGGCTCATCGCCACTCGGCGCGCGAAGCCATCGGAGATCCTGGCCCTCACCTTCACGGACAAGGCCGCGGACGAGATGCAGCTGCGCGTGGACCAACTTGTTCCGTACGGATACACGGACAGCACCATCGCCACGTTCCACGCGTTTGGCGACCGGATCATCCGCGAGTTCGCATTCGAGCTGGGCCTCCCATCGGACGTGCGCGTGCTCTCGCGACCCGAGACGGTCATCTTCCTGCGGGAGCACCTCTTCGATTTCGAACTGGACCAGTACCGCCCGCTGGGGGATCCCACGAGATTCCTCGGAGCGCTGGCGTCGCTCTTCAGCCGCTGCAAGGACGAGGACATCGACCCGGCGGAGTACCTTGCCTACGCAGAGCGGCTCACGGACGGGGCCGGTGCGGCCATCGCGGCTGTCGAGGCGAAGGGTGAAGCGGCCACGGAGGCGGACCGGACAGCGGCGGATGCCCAGGTGGAACTGGCCGGGCGCCAATTGGAACTCGCGCGCGCTTACGGCCGCTACCAGCAGCTGCTGCACGCTTCGGGGTTCATCGATTTCGGCGACCAGGTGAACCTCGCCCTGCGGCTGCTCCGGCAGTCGCCCGCGGCCCGCCAGGAAATCCAGGAACGCTACCGCTACATCCTGGTGGATGAATTCCAGGACACCAATCGGGCCCAGGCGGAACTGGTCTCGCTGATCGCGGAACGTCACCACGACATCACCGTGGTGGGCGACGACGACCAATCCATCTACACGTTCCGCGGAGCCGCGGTCAGCAATATCCTGGAGTTCGCGGACCGCCACCCGCGGGTTCGGACCGTGGTCCTGCGCCGCAACTACCGGTCCCTGGCCCCAATCCTGGCCGCCAGCCACCGGCTGATTCGCTTCAACGACCCGGACCGGCTGGAGATCAGGGCAGGGATCAGCAAGGAGCTGCGCCCGGAGCGCCGCCAGCGCACCGCGGCACCGGTCCGGCTCGAAGTCTTTGGCACCGGCGTGGAGGAGGCGGACTGGGTTGCCGCGGAGATCGGCCGGCGTGTCGGGGCCGGGTCACCGCCACGAGACCATGCCGTGCTTGTCCGTACCAATGCGGCCGCGGACGCCGTTCTGCGCAGCCTGAACCTCGCGGGGATCCCGTGGCGCTTCAGCGGCACGTCGGGGCTCTACTCACGGCCGGAGGTCCGCCTGCTGCTGGCATTGCTGCGGGCCGTCGCGGACCTCTCCTCGAGCGTGGACGTGTACGCGGTGGCTGCGTCCGAGGTGTACGGGCTGGGCGGCGAGGATCTCACGGCCATCGTGAGCACGGCGCGGCGGCGCAACCGCACCCTTTGGGAGATCGCGGAGGAGCTGGAGCGACAGCCTGGGCTGATCCGGATTTCGCCAGCCAGCCGGACGGCACTGGCGCGACTCGTGGGGGACCTCCGAGCCCTCAGTGTTCTCGCGCATGAGCGGCCGGCTGGAGAGGTGCTGTACCGCTTCCTGCGGGAATCAGGCTGGCTGGCTCGCCTCGCGGCCGCGGAATCACAGGCCGGCGCAGAAGCACTCCAGAACGTGGCTCGCCTGTTCGACATCGTGAGAGCGCAGTCGTCGCTGCTCGCAGATGATCGAGCGGTGTTCGTCGCCCAGCATCTGAGGACGCTCATCGAGGCCGGCGACGACCCGCCCAGCGCCGAGATGGACCCGGAAGCGGACGCGGTCAGCGTTCTGACGGTGCACAAGGCGAAAGGGCTGGAGTTTCCCGTCGTCTTCATGCCGGGGCTGGTCGCCGGCCGCTTTCCGGCCGTCGGCAGGCGCGATCCGCTGGACGTCCCACAGGATCTGCTGCCGAACCGCGAGACCCAGGGTGACCCGGCTCTGCAGGAGGAGCGACGACTCTTCTACGTCGGGATGACCCGGGCCCGGGACGAACTGGTCCTGACCCACGCGGCCGACTACGGGGGGAGTCGCGCGCGGCGCGTGTCCCCGTTCGTGCTGGAGGCGCTGGACCTGCCACCCGCGGCCGGAGTGCCTGGCGTCGGTGCCCGCAGGCCGGCGCCCCTGGAGCAGATCGCCGGCTTCGAGCCGCGGCCGGCCGCGGCCGAGGCGCCCCTGGAGCCCTCCACGGAGCCACTCACGCTCAGCTTCGGCCAGATCGACGACTACCTCAGCTGCCCGCGGAAGTACCGCTACTCGCATGTGCTGCGGGTGCCCGTGGCGCCCCACCACGCCATGATCTACGGCTCCGCCCTCCACAAGGCCGTTCAGGAGTTCCACCGCCGCCATGCGCGGGCGGACGTGATGTCGGAGGCAGAGCTCATCGATGCGTTCGAGGTGGCCTGGCGGAACGAGGGCTTCCTGACTCGCGAGCACGAGGAGGCCCGTTTGGAGGCCGGCCGGCAGGCGCTCAGACGCTTCCGGCTGGAGCAGCTGCAGCCGGGGGCCGTCGTGCCGGCCTACGTTGAGCGCGAGTTCACGTTCTCGCTCAACGGCGACCGGATCCGCGGGCGGTGGGACCGCGTGGACATCCAGCCCGCGAGCCAGGGGAGTGGCGCAGGACAGCGTTCCCAGGCAGCGGCTGCGGACGTCCCCGTGTCGTCCGTCGCGGTCCTGGCGCCGGATGTCGTGGCCGACACCCTGCCGCTCATGCCGCGGGAGTACGTCACCATCACGGACTACAAGTCGAGTGATGTACGCGATCCGGCCCAGGCGCGGCAGCGCGCCCGCGAATCCCTTCAACTCACCATCTACGCCATGGGCTACCAGGCACTGACGGGCCGTCTCCCGGACGCGGTCCAGCTGCACTTCCTGGAATCCGGGCTGGTGGGACAGGCGGACGTGGACGATCGGCGGATCGCACGCGGCCAGGCGCAGATCGCCACGGCCGCGGCCGGGATCCGTGCGCGCGATTTCGGGGCCACCCCGGATCCAATGGCGTGCACGTATTGCCCGTTCCGCGACATCTGCCCGGCCAGCGCGGCACGCTGACGTGAGCAGACGCGCGAATCATGCCTCGGCGCGGCCGCGCCATGATCCTGCGACGGCGACGGCGACGGCGACGGCGAGGGTGACCAACGAGCCTCCCGTCGGCGCGCCCGTGCCGCTGACGGCGATCTCACTGGATTTCGGAAACACGCTCGTGCCGGTGCGGCACGAGGCGCTGCGGGCCGTGGTCCGGGATACGGCGCGGCAGGTCTGCGACCGTTGTGGCCCATTCGACCAGGAGACATTCCTCGCAGTCTGGGCGGAGGAGCGTGATCGCCAGTTCGCCGAGGAGGTCCCGGAGTTCCGCGAGGTGAACCTGGATCAGCGGCTCGTTCGGGTCCTGGCGCGGATGCGGGGATTTGCCGCGCCGCCGCGGGACCGCCGCTGGGACGATCCGGCTGCGGCGCGCCTCTCCGAGCCGGACGAGATCGCGTGGGGCGTCGATGTGTACAGCCGGGCGTTCGTCGACCTCGTCCCGGTCCCGCCTGGTGTGGGCCCGCTGCTCAGTCGCCTCGCCGTGCGCTACCGCCTCGCCGTGCTCTCCAACTGGCCGCTGGCCGCCACCATCGACCGGTTCGTGGAGGCCGCCGGCTGGGATCGCTGGCTTTCCGGGGTCGTGGTCTCGCAACGAGTGGGCACAATCAAGCCGCACCCGGAGATCTTCCGGGTCGCAGCCGCGATCCTCGGCGTCGCAGCACCCGGGATTCTCCACGTCGGCGACGATTGGGCGGCCGACGTGGTGGGAGCCAAGGATGCCGGCTGGCGCGCCGCGTATCTCCACACGGAGCAGGGCTCATCGCCGCTGCCGGGGAGCGTGCGCGATGAGCGAGTCCAGGCAGACTTCGAGTTGGACGCCCTGGCCGACCTGGAGCCCGCGCTGGAACGGGCGGGCTGGTGAACGCCTGGACGGACGGCGCCCGCACAGGCGAGACCGGCGGGCATCTCGCTAGACTCGCGCTCATGGAGCCTCGTGACCGGCTGGGGAATGCGGCCGGCTTTGGATTGGCGATCGTCGCCTGGGTGATCGTGGGCCTCATCGTGACCACGCGCGATCCCCGGGTGGATCCGGATGCCGGCCTGCTTGGCGCGGGCATGATCGGTCTGGCGCTGGGTCTCACGTTCATGCCCCTCTTCTGGCTGGCGGGGTTCGCCCGTCATCGCCGCGTCGCCTACCGCGGTGACTGGATCCGCGCCATCCGGCGGGCGGCATGGGTGGCCGTCGTGGTGGCCGTGTTCGTGGCCCTGCGGCTCCAGGGGGCGTTCCAGTTGCCCATTGCCCTCTTCGTCCTCACGATGGTCCTCATCGCCGAGGCAACCCTGTCCGTGGAGCGCTGAATGACGACCCCGGCGCCCGGTATGGGCCTGGATCTCGGCGCCCCCTCCGCGGAGCCCTTCGCGGAGCTGAAGCGCCGGTCCACCAGCACCATCCTTGCGGCACGCGCCGAGATCGTGGAACTCAGCCACCGCATTCACGC
>JANPDJ010000151.1:0-2199 GCA_031431395.1 Chloroflexota bacterium
CGCGCACCGCTCACCGCTCACCGCGCACCGCTCGCCTCCTCGCCGCCCGAGCGCGCTAGACTGCCCGCGCTGGGCGAGTGGCGAAATGGCAGACGCGCCGGCCTTAGGAGCCGGTGCCCCGCGAGGGGCGTGTCGGTTCGACCCCGACCTTGCCCACCAGCCCGCGGTCCAACTTGCCCTGGCAAGTGGCGACGGCGGCCGTCGCGTTTTCGTCAGATACCCGCAGCACGACTGGTAGTCGCCCCGGATCGCAATTCCGGCGTCACTTACCCGTGGAGCGACTGGTATGCGCCCTCGAGCCCCCCAATTTCCCGAAACGGGCCGACGACCGTGCGTGAATGCGCGGCCCGATGCCGTTCGAGCCTGCGAACCGGCTCCTAGTAATCACTGCAGGACTAGGTGACGGCGCCTGGCAATCGACGACGCGCGAGGCCCCCGCCACGCGCGACGCCCCCGCCACGCGCGAGGCCCCCGCCACGCACCGGAGCCCATAGGCCCGGGCTCCTATACTTCGCCGGCGATGAAACTGACGATCACCCCTGCCGCCAAGAGTTCCGTCAACCTCGACATCGAGCTTCCGCCGGAGAAGCTCGCCGAGGCCCTTCTCGATGCCGTTCGCCGGCTGAGCCGTCGCACGAAGGTGCCGGGCTTTCGGCCGGGCAAGGCGCCGCGCGTCATGCTGGAGCGGGTCCTGGGCCCGGGCGCCGTCATGGACGAGGCCATCGAGCATCTCGTTTCGGACGCGTACCGCGAGGCCATGCGCGGTCTGCTGGTCCTCCCGCTGGATTCGCCGGCCATCAACTTCGTGAACCAGCCCGCGGAAGGCGAGCCGGTCAACTTCACCGCCATCGTGCAAATTCGGCCGAACGTGCGCCTGGGCGACTACAAGAGCTTCAACTTCCGCCCGGAATTCGAGACCGTCGACGACGAGAAGATCGCCAAGGTCCTGGGCGAACTCCGCGACCAGAACGCGATCCTGGAAGCGGTGGAGGATCGCCCCGTCGCGAAGGACGATTACGTGGTCATCGGGTTCACCGGCACGCGCGACGGCGAGGCGTTCGAGGGCGGGACGTCGGAGCGGATGCCGCTGATCGTTGGCGGGGATCGGCTGATCCCCGGTTTCGAGGATCACCTGGTCGGCCTGCGGGTGGGCGAGAAGACGGACTTCGACATCACGTTCCCGGAGGACTACGCCGAACCCAGCCTGGCCGGCAAGCAGGCGCATTTCGCGGTGGAGGTGAAGGAGCACCGCGCGAAGGTTCTGCCCGACCTGACCGATGATTTCGCCCGCGACCTGGGCCCGTACGAGACGCTCGATGACCTCCGCGTGGAGGTGGGGCGCCGGCTGGCGCGCAACGCGGTGGACAAGGCGCGCCACGACTTCGCCGAACGGATCATCGAATACGCCGTGGCCAACGCGACGCTGGAACTGCCCGACGCGGTTGCCGGCCCGAACCACGACGCACAGGGCCTGCCGTCCATCCTCGTCGAGCAGGAAACCGAAGTGATGCACGACGAGTTCCGGTCGAGTCTCGGCCGCCAGGGCATCACGGAAGAGGCGTACGCGAAGGTCACCGGGCAGAGCCACGAGGATATGCACAACGAGTTCCGGCCCCAGGCCGAGAAGCGCGTGCTGGTGCTCATGGTCCTCTCGAAGGTGGCCGAGACGGAGGGCGTCGTCGTCCCGGAGGCAGCAGTCGAAGCCGAAGTTGCCCGGTCCCACGAGCGCTACGGCGACAACAAGAAGCTCATCGCGTACTTCGATTCGGAGCGGGGTCGGAACTTCATCCGTTCCACCATGCGCCGGTCGCGGACGGTGGAGCAGCTCATCGACGAATGGCTCGTGGCGCATCCGGAGCACCCGCCAATGCCGCACGCCGACGATGACGACCAGCGGTCGCTGATGGAATCTTCGTCCGCCCAGGCATCCGCCGCCGTGCAGGCCACGGACCCGGGCTCGCTTGCCGACATGACCGACGAAGCGGCCGACGCCGCCGACACCGCCGACGAAGCCGACGAAAGAACGGGAGCGGCCGCCGCCGCCGAAGCCACCACCGCCGAAGCCACCACCGCCGACGAAGCCACCACCGCCGTATCCGCCGGCTCGGGCGCATAGGCAACCCGAAACCGGAAACCGGTCGGCCGTCCCGCGGACCGGCCACGTACCCAGGAGAACATCACATGCTCGTCCCCATGGTC
>JANPDJ010000152.1:0-4160 GCA_031431395.1 Chloroflexota bacterium
GCAGGGCTTCTTCAGCGATCCCATCGACAAGGTCATCACGAGCTTCGTGGTGTACGTCGTGCTGGCGGGCCTCTCGGTGCGCCTGATCGCACGCTTCCCGGTCGGCGAGCGCAGCATCGGGACGGACAAGGCGTGATCGCCTCGCCGGTGGAACTGTCCTGAACGAGTCCCGCGCCGCGGAGGGCTCGGCCGCCGCCCGGGTTCCGGAATACGTCACGCGGGCGCCCGCTGGGCACTACGTTGGGCTGAATCCCACCACGAAGTTCGTGATCGCCGTCACGGAGGCGGGCTTCGCGTTCCTAGTCCGCGGCTGGACCGGGCCGCTTGTCGTCCTTGCGCTCGTCCTGGCAACGGCACTCGTCGCCGGGGTCTCGCGGCGGATGCTGCCGTTCGTCCTGGCGACGCTGCCCCTCGTGCTCTCGATCATGCTCATCAACACGTTCCTGTTCCCAGGCGCCCACGATCCCATCGGCACCATTGGGCCATTCACGGCGACGTGGACCGGGCTGCTTGCAGCGCTCCAGGCAACCCTCCGCGTCGTGGCATTCGCCCTGTCTGTCGCGGTCTTCGCGCTGACGACGGACACAGACGACCTCCTCACGGACCTCGAGCAGCGGGGTCTCGGCCGCCGGGCCGAATTCGTGATCGGCGCCGCCGTCCGCACAGTGCCGCGGATGATCGAGCGGGCCGGCGAGATCGTGGATGCCCAGCGGGCGCGCGGCCTCGACACGCAGGGTGGCCCCATCCGCCGCGTCCGCGGGGTGCTGCCGCTCGCCGGTCCGATGATCTCGAGTTCCCTCGGCGAGGTGGAGGAACGGACGATGGCCCTGGAGGCGCGCGCGTTCACCGCCCCGACTCGCCGAACGGCCATCCGGCACCTGCCCGACAGCCTCGGCCAGCGGGTCGTCCGGTGGGGCTCCTTCGCCGCAGTCGTGCTTGTGGTGGCTGCCACGTTCGGCGGCTGGCTCAGCCTGCCGTGAGGCTTCGCTGATGGCGCTCGTGCTGTCGGGCGTGTCCTACCGGTATGCGGGCACCCAGAAGCCCGTGCTCCACGGCATCGACCTGCGCGTCGAACGTGGCGAGGTGGTGGGCGTCGCCGGAGCCAGCGACGCGGGGAAGAGCACGCTGTGCCTGGTTGCCGCCGGACTCGCGCCCGGAACCGTGGGCGGGACGCTGGCGGGATCCGTGGAGATCGACAGCGAGGCCACCACGTCCCTCAAGCCGTTCGAGCTCGCCCAGCGCTGCGGGATGCTCTTCCAGAACTCGGTCACGCAGCTTTCGGGCACCAGCCGGAGCGTGTGGGAGGAGATCGCCTTCGGGCCGCGGAACCTCGGCCTGCCGCTGGCGGAGGTCGTGGAACGTGTCGAGGCAGGGCTTGCGGCCCTGCGGATCGAGGCGCTGGCCTCGCGCGATCCCCTGCGGGTGTCCGGCGGGCAGGCCCAGCTGGTGGCACTGGCATCGGTCCTCGCCCTCCGTCCGGCCTACCTCGTGCTGGACGAGCCCACGAGCCAACTCGACCCGGAGGGCACGCAGCTGGTGGGCGATGCGCTGGCCGGACTCGCGGGCACGGCCGGCACCGGCATCCTGATCGTCGAGCACAAGACGGACCTGCTCGCCCGACTGACGCAGCGGATGCTGGTCCTGGACGACGGCCGCGTCGCACTCGCCGGCGCCACGGAGGCCGTGCTTGCGGACCCCACCCTGCGGGCACTGGGCGTGGAGCCGCCGTCGCTCGTGACCATCGGGCGCGAGGCCGCCACGGCCGGCATCCACCTGGACCCCGCGGACCTCGCGATGGCGCTCGCGCCGCGGCGGGCGTGACATGACCGACGCGGGGAGCCCGACATGACCGACGCGGTCGAGTTCGAATCGGTGGGCTTCGTCTATCCGGACGGGACCCGCGCCCTCGCCGAGGTATCGCTGCGCGTGCCCGCGGGCCAGCGCCTGGCGATCATCGGCCAGAACGGCTCGGGTAAGTCAACGCTGGTCCGCCAGCTCAACGGCCTGCTCCAGCCAACGGAGGGCCGGGTCCTCGTCGAGGGGCGGGACACGCGCGGGCGCCATGTCGCCGAGCTGGCGGCGACGGTGGGACTCGCGTTCCAGAACCCGGATCGCCAGATCTTTGCGGGTCGCGTGCGGCGCGAGGTGGAGTTCGGCCCACGCAACCTTGGCCTCCGCGGCCGGGCGCTGGACGACGCCGCCACGAGGGCCCTCGACGCGGCCGGCATGGCGGACCAGGCCGAGTCCAACCCGTACGACCTGGGCTATTCGCGCCGCAAGCTGCTGGCCATCGCGTCGATCCTTGCCATGGGAACCCCCATCGTCGTGCTCGACGAGCCCACCACCGGGCAGGATGCCGCGGGCGTGGAGCGCGTCCGCCGGATCGTCGCGGATCTCGCCGCGGCCGGGCGAACGGTCCTTGCCGTCAGCCACGACATGCGCTTCGTCGCGGATTCATTCGATCGGGCGGTCGTGCTGCGGGCCGGCCGGATCGTTCTCGACGGGACCCCGGACGAGGGGTTCGCGGAGGCCAGCTGGCCCGTCCTCGCGTCCACGTTCCTGGAGCCTCCTGTCGCCGCGCGCGTCGGCGCCCGGATGGGCATGGGCTCAACGCCTACGGTTGCCGCGCTCGTGGAGGCGATGAAGGCGCGGGGTTCGGCCGGTCCGATCTGAAGCCGGGCAGCGCTGAGGCCGGAGGCGTCGACCGGCACAGCCCTCAGGTCGCGGGCACCGGGTCGCCCATCGGCGCCGTGACCTCCCGCGGGATCTGCCACCACGCGAGGAGCCCGGAGAGCACGCAGGAACCGGCCGCCAGTGCGATCGTCACCTCCAGCGACGATGTCACGGTTGCGCCGGCGATGACGGAGCCCACCGGGAAGCCGGAGAAGTTGAGCGAAGCCGAAACGGCGAACGCCCGACCCATCCAGGCGGGATCCGTCCGCCGCTGGCGCAGCGTGAAGAGCGCGATGTCGAGCGGCCCACTCACCAGGCCGGCGATCGCCATCGCAAGCAGCAGGATCGGCAGCGAGAGGTTGACCAGCAGGAGGGCGATGGCCACCGCGCATCCAAACGAGGACCAGACCATCCAGCCCTTCTCCCGACCACGGCTGTCAAGGCGCCCGAAATACAGGGCCGCCACCATGCCGAACGCCCCCGAGACGGCCCAGGCGATTCCCACGAACGACTCGCTCACGCGAAACCGCTCCAGGACCATGATGGGAATGGCGATCGTGAGCATGCCCCACCCCAGGTTCATCGTGGTCATCGTCAGACCCAGCCCGAGGATCGTGCGGTTCCGAACCGAATAGAGCAGTCCGTCCAGCGCGTCGCGCATCAGGCGCCCGGACGTGACCACCTCGGTCGCCGGCTCTTTCGTCCCGATGAGGATGAGCGCGGCGAGGGCAAGCGTCGCGCCGATGACGACCAGCGTCACCGGACCGCCGGCGACCTGCACCATCACCGCCGCAATGGGCGGCCCGATCAGCGTGGACGCCACGTAGCCGTTCGAATCGATCGCGTTGATCCGCTCCCAGAGGTGCTCCGGGACGATGATCGGGAAGAGGCTCCGGAGCCCGGTGTTGCTCAGCGGAGTCGTCAGCGAGGCGATCGCGGAGATGACGACGAGCAGCCACGGCGGCAGCGCGCCGGCCAGCGCGAGTCCACCGATGAGGGCGAGCGATCCCGCCCCCACGAAGTAGTCGAGCATCACGAGCCGTGTCCGGCCATGGCGATCCAGCAGGGCGCCCGCGATGGGACTCACGAGCAACCCCGGCATGATGCTGGCGAACAGCACGGCGCCCGCCAGTTCGGGTGACCGGTACGCGGACAGCGTGAACAGCACGATCGCGATACTCACCATCGCACCAGCGATCCGCGCGACGGCCATCGACAGGAGGATGCGCGTCAGCGACGGAACGGCGAGCAGGGCGCGGTAGGAGCGGTCGGCCGGAGGGGTCACCGCGGGACGGTAGCAGAGGCGCCGGGCCGCGCGCCCTTCACGCGTCCGGCCGGAGCGGCGAACGGACGCCGCCGGCGATCTCCGGCTCCTCGGGCGCCTCGGACATCGCCGGTTCGTCGGGGATCGCCTTCACGGCGAAGATCGTGGACACGAGGCAGGCGAGGACGCCGAACGCGATCGCGACCTCCAGCGACCGTGCAAC
>JANPDJ010000153.1:0-1735 GCA_031431395.1 Chloroflexota bacterium
CATCGCGGGCCGCGTCGCCGCCTGGCGCGACAGGGGCTACCCGGATCATGCGCATCCAGCCATCGCCGAGATCCTTCAATATGCGACGGACGACGACGCGAGCGGCCACCTGCGCTATCTGCGCGCTGCACAGTTCCGAGCCCTGGAGACGTACTGGTATCTCCGCCTGGTCGAGGGCACTCCGCGAATTCCGGAGCTCTACGGGCGGATGTTCGACCTAAACACAGAGCGCCTCGCCGCACTCGGTCTGACCCAGCCGGAGCTCCTGGGCATCGTCACGGATTACGGCTACGACGAGCTGATCCAACGAATCCGGACGGACGACGCCCTCGCCCGCCGACATCGCCTTGACGCACTCCGCGAGACCCTGACCCTGGACTATCCCAGCTGGATTCTCGCGCTGGCAATGGGCGCCGGGAAGACGATCCTCGTGGGCGCGATCATCGCCACAGAATTCGCCATGGCTCTTGAATACCCGGACGCCGGTGACACCGGCCGGCCGTTCATCGAGAACGCCCTGGTCTTCGCGCCAGGGACAACGATCCTCGAAGCGCTCCGCGAGCTTGCGACCATCCCCTTCGATCGCATCATGCCGCCGCGCCTCTACGCGTCCTTCGCGGCTTCCTTGAAGATCACCTTCACGAGAGACGGCGAGCGGGGCATTCCGGTAGTCGACGGAAGCCGCTTCAATCTGGTCGTTACAAACACCGAGAAGATCCGGATCCAGGCCACCCCCAGGCGTCGCCGAGGCGGTGCCACAGCCTCTATCTGGGACCGCTCCAAAGAGGAGGCCCAGGAAATCGCGAACCTGCGCCTCCAGGCGATCGCGTCGCTGCCGCACCTGGGCGTTTTCAGCGATGAGGCCCACCACACCTACGGCCGCTCGCTTGGTGCCGAATTGAAGCGCGTCCGCCAGACCGTCGACTACCTCGCGCATGAGACGAACGTAATCGCCGTGGTCAACACGACCGGCACCCCGTATTTCGAGCGTCAACCCCTTCGCGACGTGGTGGTCTGGTACGGCCTGCGCCAGGGGATCGCGGACGGCGTCCTCAAGGAGGTCGCCGGGAATATCCAGTCGTTCGCGTTCCGACCGGAAGAGACAAACGCGTTCGTGGACCACGTCGTCGCCGACTTCTTCGAGACCTATGGGGACCACCGCCTGCCGGACGGATCGCCGGCCAGACTGGCGCTGTACTTCCCGCAGAACGACGATCTGGACGAACTCGAGCCGGTCGTCCAGTTGGCGGTTGCCCGCGCCGGCCTTGCTCCCACCGCCGTCCTCCGCAACACCAGCCGATCTACCCAGGACGAGGTTGACGCGTTCAATCGGCTCAACGACCCAGGATCGCCGCATCGCGTGATCCTGCTGGTCAACAAGGGCACGGAAGGCTGGAACTGCCCCAGCCTGTTCGCGACGGCGCTCGCCCGTCAGCTCCGGACGAGCAACAACTTCGTGCTCCAGGCAGCCAGCCGGTGCCTGCGCCAGGTGCCCGGCAACGACAGACCCGCACGAATCTACCTCTCGGAGGCGAATCGCGGCGCCCTCGACCGCCAGCTGAACGAGACCTATGGCGAGTCCCTGGCTCAGCTCAACGGCCAGCGACGGGCATCCAAGGTCGACGTGATCCGCCTGCTCAAGCCGAACCTGCCGCCTCTGCGCGTCCGGCACATCCGCCGGGAGCTCGTGCGGGTCCAGCCGCATGATGCCCGCCCGATCGCCTTCGTGAAGCTG
>JANPDJ010000154.1:0-16943 GCA_031431395.1 Chloroflexota bacterium
GTCACGCTTCCGGACACGAGCGCCATCACGCGGGAAACGCCGAGAGCGCGGTAGCCCGCCAGCAGCCTGACACGATCGTCGCCGCCCGGCTCGATGTCGAGCGGCAGGATGTGGACGGAGACGGCGAGCCTTTCGGGATCCCGGCCCACCTCCACGCAGATCGCCCGGATGACCGGCAGTGCCTCCTGCACCGCAGCCGGATTGGGCCCATCGAGATTGAGTTCATCCGCGAACTGCGCGGCGAGCCGCCAGGCTGCCCGGCTGTTCCCGCCGACGATGATGGGAATCCGCGGTGCCTGGCCGCCTCGCGGGTTGTTGATCGCGTTCACCGCGCGTTCGCGCGTTCCGTCAACGGTGGCCCGGCCGTCCGCGAACATCGCTCGAACGATCTGGAGCGTCTCGCCGAGGACGACGGCTCGCGCCGCGAAGGGATCGAATGCGAACCCGTACGCCAGCGCCTCCTCGCGGGTAGCGCCCGCCCCGAGGCCCAGCTCGAAGCGGCCGCCGCTGATCACGTCGAGGGTCGCCATGTGCTTGGCGAGGAGTGCGGGGTTGCGGAGCCCCGCACGCGCGACAAGCGGTCCCAGCCGGATCCGCCGGGTAGCGGTCGCAAGAGCGCCGAGCACGGCGAACGCCTCCAGCGTGGGCTCGTCCCGGATCGTCCCGAACGTTCCCACGTGGTCGTAGCCCCACGCGGATTCGAACCCCAGGGCCTCGGCCTGCACCGCCACCGCCAGGGTCCGGCGCCACGCTGCCGCCGGATCCCAGCCCGCGAATTCGCCCGTGAGCCCCTGTGGCACCAGGATCCCGATCTTCACGCGCCGGCGTGCCGTGGCCTCGTCGGAGTCACCTCGTGCGTCACGCCTGGGCCGACCGGGGCTTCGGGCGGAACCGGAAGAAGCCCCAGAACAGCAGGGACACGATGCCGAAGGCGATGAACAACCCGAGTGCCAGAGCGAAGGGCACGCCCCCGGCAGCCGGGATGTACCCGTTCGCGGGGTTGAGCAGGATGAACAGGAAGCCGAACAGCCCCACGCCGTACAGGACGTACCAGCGCAGCCGCTGATGGCGGAACACCAGTTCGCCCGGGAGGAACCGGAGCGGCATCAGCGAGAACACGACGCCTTCGATTCCGGCGACGCCGATCGCGGCAAGCAGGCTCAGTGCGACCGTGCCCGGCACGGTGTCCTCGACGCCCGGAATGCGGACGGCGCCCAGCGTGATCCAGGCGACAAACGACAGCGCGAGGAGCCACCAGGCGCCCAGGGCGCCCGCGCGACCGTCCTGCGCCGGTTCCAGGCTCTTCGCGAAGGAATAGCCGAAGACGAGGCCGTAGAGGTACCCGGGCATGAACCCCACCAGGCGCGAGATCAGCACGCACACCGCGGCCACCAGGAGCGTTGGCATGAGCGCCGAGAGGTAGCCGTTGTCACTCACGAGCCGCCGGTGCAGCGCACGGCTGGGCAGTGCCCCGATCCACGTCACAACGACGAACCCGATCACGAGCCCGGCGTACGTCACGAGGGAGCGCGCGTCCGGCCCGAACGCCGGGTCAAGGAGGCCGTAGAGGAGCCCCGAGAGAAGGACGAACGCCAGCACAGCGAGCCGCCGCCGCCAGGAGCCCGGGGCTGTGCCGACGGCCGGCCCTGACTTCGGCCGAACCAGCCGGCCGACAATCGGGAGCCGGCCGAAGCCGGCCCGGATGTCCGCGTAGTTCTGTTCCAGCGTGGAGTTGAACAGCTGACTGGGGAACGGCAGGAGCGCCAGGATCAGGAGTGTCAGGATGCCGGCCTGCGCCAGCGCGAGGGTGTCGAGCGAGGCTCGGGCAGGAGCGATCACCGAATCGGCCCACGCCGAGTGGCCCAGCGTTCCCGCTGCCGCACCCAGGGCTTCGTCGATCCCGCCGGCCGTCTGCTGGAGTGCGAGGCTGCCACCGGCACCGATGAGCGCGAGGCCGACCAGGCCGACGCCGCGACGGGTCAGGCCCGTGGGCTTCCGCACAGCCCAGGCCAGGCCCAGCAGACCCACGAGCACTGCGATCAGACCGCCGCCGCCCAGCACGGTCAGCAGCGGATTCACGTCATCGATGATGACTTGGATTTCTCCGTCGCAACCGGGACCCGACCCGGTGGAGTAGCCCGAGATCAGGAAGACCCGTCCCAGGACGGCCAGCGCGGAAATCTCGAACGTGTCGGATTCGGCCGCAGTGGCCGGATCGGCCGGACCGCCTCCCAGCGGGATCGCGAAGCCGAGGGCGGTGGCCTTGATCGTCGCGTAGGTCTGGGGTGCCGGCGCACTGCCGACCCCGGAGATCCGGTCCGTCGACCGGACGTGCCAGGTGGCGTTCGCCGTGAGGTCGATGGGGCCCCCGGAGGTGGATGTCCCGGTGACCGCACAGCCACCCCTGACGGTAGCGGCAGCCGACCCTGGCACGGCCGCAAGCAGGGCCGCAGCCAGCGCCAGCGCGAGCGCCCCCCGGCGAACGACAACCCCCGAACGATCGCGTGGTCGAGGTGCCATCCCGCTCAACTCAGCCATCCCCCACCCCCCTGAGTGCCAGCCCGGCCGGCACAGGAACCGCCGGCAGCGCATCGCTCACGGTACTCGCCGCGGCGCCGCGCGACGAGGGGTGGAATCCGTCCGCTGGACGCGAATGGCGCCCGAAGCCGAAAACCTCAGGTCGTGTCGTCCACCCAGGGGGTGACCGCGCCGCGGATCCCGACCTCGATCATCCAGAGGGCGGACGTGGCCGTGATGAACAGCGTCGTCCCGCCGGGGCCGCCGAACGTGCAATTGGCCGCCGGCTCGGGCAGGAGGATGCGGCCCAGTTCGGTTGCATCGGGCGCAAGGACGTGGATGCCGTCGCCCGCCGACGTCCACACGTTCCCCTCGACGTCCACCCGGAACCCGTCGGGAACGCCGGGCTCGATGACCGTGAAGACACGCGCATTGGCGAGGGATCGGCCGTTCACGACGTCGAAGGCGAGGATCCGGTGGTGGCCGTTCTCCACTCGTCCGGACGAGGTGTCCGAGACGTACAGCGTGCGCTCGTCGGGCGAGAAGGCGATGCCGTTCGGGTCGATGAGGTCGTCGCTCACCATCGCCAGTTCACCCGTGGCCCTGTCCAGGCGGAACACGTAGCAGGCACCCAGTTCGGATTCGGCCTGGTAGCCCTCGTGGTTGCTCACGATGCCGTAGGGCGGATCGGTGAACCAGATGGCGCCATCGGACGCAACCACAACGTCGTTGGGCGAATTCAGGCGCTTGCCCTGGTACCGGTCCACCACGGCAGTCCGGCTTCCGTCGCGGTGATAGCGGGCCACCTGCCGGGTACCGTGCTGGCAGGCGAGCACCGTACCGTCGTGATCCAGCGTGTGGCCGTTGGCGAAGTCGGACGGGCGATGCTCCTCCGCCACGGTGCCGTCCGCCGCCGACCAGCGCAGGACGCGGTTGTTGGGGATGTCGCTCCAGAGGAGCGCGTTCTCGCCGGGCAGCCACACCGGGCCCTCCGCCCAGACGAACCCATCGGCGAGCCTCGTCAGCCGGGCGCCCGGCGGAACGAGACGATCGAATCGCGGGTCGCGAACGATCCGCGGAGCTGGTTCGCCGGTCATTCCCCTGGACCTCCCGCGTGAAACCCGTGCGCACCGTAGGAACAGAGGAATACCATGCGCGACGACCGGGCAGGGAGCCGATTCGGCGACCAGGCGAGAACCCGGGCGCTCGTCCATGAGGCATCGCCAGGATGACCCTGTCCCCCACCTCGCGGGTGGACCTGCTCGTTCATGCCGATCGCGTCGTGAGCCCGGATCGCGGCCTCGACGGCCCCGGCGCGGTTGCCATCCGCGGCGACCGGATCGTGGCTTCGGGACCCGAGGCGCTCGCCTTCGAAGCGGCCGCGCGTCGCGTCATCCGCCTGGACGAGGCAGTCCTGCTGCCGGGTCTCGTGGATCTGCATGCGCACCCCGACCTGCGAGCGGACGGGTCCAAGTACGGCGTGGACCCGGACGTCGAATTCCTGCGGCGAGGCGCGACCACGGTCATGTCGCAGGGCGATGCCGGGGGCGGCGACTGGGAGACGTGGGCCGCGGTCACGCTCGGCGGTTCGCAGACGCGCATCCTCATGGCGCTGAACCTCTCCGCGCGCGGTGAAGCCATGGCCGGCCCGGCGCTGGAGGCTGCCTCCGACGTCGATGTCCTCGCATGTGCGCGCGTGGTCGCGGCCAACCGCGGAAGCATCTGGGGCATTGCCGTCAACACGGCCCGGCCGGTCACCGGCACGAACGATCCGCGCACCGTCCTCCGACAGGCGATCGCGGCCGCGGAGCGGGCGGACGTGCCGCTCCTCTTCGGAAGCCGTCGCGAAACGGATGTTCCGCTGGACGAGCAGCTCGCGCTTCTCCGGCCGGGTGACGTGGTGACGTACTGCTACTCGGGCACGCCGGAGAACATCCTGGCCAACGGGACGACCCGCGTCCGCGACTCCGTCCGGGACGCGCGCCGGCGCGGGATTCTGTTCGACATTGGCCACGGCATGGCGTCGCTGGACTTCCGGATCGCTGAAGCAGCAATCGCGGACGGCTTTCCGCCCGACACCATCTCCACGGACCAGTACCGGCGGCACGTTGGTTCTGTGCCCCAGCACGACCTGCCGCGCACCATCTCCAAGCTGATCGCGGCCGGCATGCCCGAACTGGATGCCTTCGCCGCCGCGACCTCGAGGCCCGCGGCCGTATTGGGCCTGGCCGGGGAGGTGGGGACACTGACCGCCGGCTCGTCCGCGGACCTGTGCGCGCTGCGCTGGAACGCCGATGCCGCCCCACTGGTGGACACGGAGGGGGGAACCCGCCGTGGCGGCTGCTGGGAGCCGGTCTTCGTGGTCCGGGCAGGCGAGATCGTGACGCCGGCGGCGTGATGCGCGGGCCGGCGCCCGACGCGGCCCGGCGGTCAAACCCCCAGGTCGCCGTCCAGGCCGTACTTCTCCGCGAATCCGCGCAGCTTCTCCACGACCGAGGTGTGGAGCGGCACGCCGTTGACCGTCCGGTCCTGATGGTTCTCCCATTCGGGCACGCCCGCGACCAGGACGCGGTCGAAGCCCGGAGCGGGACGCGACGATCGGATGTCGCGCATCCGCTCGTCCATCTGGCGGCGGTATTCCTCCACCGGCGCGAACGCATCGACCCGCCATGCGCCGAAGAAATGGTTGCTGTGCGGCGGCTCACCTTCGACGGCCGTGAAGCCGAGACCGGAGAGCGCCCCGCACATGATGTCCACCCACACCATGAGGCCAGAGCCCTTGTGCCCCGCGCCGTCCTTCGACCCGCCGAACGGCAGGAGTGTGGACGCGTCGATCGCGGCCTGCGGGTCTGTCGTCGGCCGGCCGTCCGGTCCCAGCGCCCATGTCGGCGGGATCGGCTTGCCATCCCGCCGGTAGATGAAGACCTTGCCGAACGCGGATGTTGAGGTCGCCATGTCCAGGATGAAAGGTGGCTCATCGCCGCACGGTGCGGCGACCGCGATCGGGTTGGTGGCCAGGCGGGCGTCGAGGCCGCCGAACGGCGCGACGTTGGGGACCACGCCGTTCGTCATCGCCAGGCCGATCATGTCGCGCGCGAGCGCCATGCGCGGGTAGATCTGGGCCATGCCGAAGTGGCGGGAATGGCCGACCGAGGCAAAGCCCGCGCCCACCGTCGCGGCCCGTTCCATCGCATCGTTCATCGCCATGTGGCCCGCTACGAACCCGAGGCCCCGATCGCCCTCCCACCGGGCGGTGACCAGGGTCTCGTGGACGATCCGGATATTGGGCCGTACGTTGATGAAGCCCGATTCGATCCCGGCCAGGTACGACCCGAGATTCTCCGAGACCCCGTGCGACTCGTGGCCCACGAGATCCGCCAGAACAATGCCGGCAGCCGTGATCCGGGCGTGCTCCTCGGGCATCCCAAGATGACGGAAGCAGGCTGAGACAAGCGCCTCAAGTCGATCTACCGGGACGCGGACTCGCCCGGTCATGTCCGTCGCGATCGTCGATCCGGCAGCGGGGGCGAATGCCATTCGATGCTCCTCTTCGCCAGGTAAATCCATGGCCACCGTCCACCGCGATGACGACCCAACTGATGACCGCGGAGGCCGGCGCGACCAGAAAGACGATCGCGGCCGCGACGTCTGACGCCGGCGCAGCCGCTGCCCAGCTTAGGACCGCGGCGGCCCTCCCCGAGGAGCGGTCCGGCGGTATCCTCCGATCGCGCTCGCGACGAGCGAGCACGCATGGAGGGCTCATGCGGACCGACGGAGACTCGCAGGGCAAGGACCGTGGCGTGGAAGGTGAGCCGGACGGCCCACGCGATCCTGCGCTGGTGCGCCTGACGCGCTTCGCGCGGGACGCGGCGACGGTGAGACCTCGCACCGCCGCTGGCCAGGCGGGCACGACCGTCGTCGGGTTCTCCGGCGCTCTAGACTGCCGGGCATGACCGCTGACGAACGATCCCCGCGACCGCGTCTCGAGCCGGCCCTCGAGCGGTACATCGAAGAGCACCGGGGGCGCTACCTGGCGGCCGTGGCAGACCTCTGCCGCCTGCCCAGCATCTCCGCCCAGAACACCGCGCTCCCCGAGACCGCGCGGGCCGTGATGGACCTGATGCACCGCTGGGGACTGCCGGCTGAGATCGTGGAGACGGACGACGCGCCCGCCGTGTATGCCGAGATCAAGGGGCGTTCCCCGCGGACGATCCTGCTCTACAACCATTACGACGTGCAGCCGCCCGACCCTCTCGACGAGTGGCTCTCGCCGCCGTTCGAGCCCACGATCCGCGACGGCCGCCTCCACGCCCGCGGCGTGGCCGACGACAAGGGCGACCTCGTCTCGCGTCTCGCGGCGGTCGAAGCCCTGCTAGCCATTCGCGGCGAACTGCCGATCGGCGTGAAGTTCCTGTTCGAGGGCCAGGAGGAGATCGACGGCCCGGCGATCCAGGACTGGATCCGGCGCAACCCGGAGCGGCTGGCCTGCGACCTCGCCTTCGTGGAGGCATCGGAACTGGACCCGTCCGGGCGGCCGATGCTGGTCCTCGGCACCAAGGGCATGCTCTACGTGGAGCTTGAGGCCCGCGGCCCGTCGATCGACGTCCACTCCTCTCTTGCGGCAGCGGTGCCGAACCCGGCCTGGAAGCTCGTCCGCGCCCTGTCGGCGATCATGGATTCCGACGGGCAGATCCTCATCCCGGGCTTCTTCGACGACATCCGGCCACTCACCGCGACGGAGCGCGCCAACATCGCCGCGCTCCCCGACCCAACCCAGTCCTGGCGCGAGCAATTCGAGCTCACGTCCTTCCCCGGCGGCCTCGACGGCACGGCGCTCCTGGAGAAGGTGCTGAGCGAGCCCACGGCCACGATCTGCGGCCTGTGGAGCGGCTACTCGGGCCCGGGTCTCAAGACGATCCTGCCGGCCGTGGCACGCGCCAAGGTGGACTTCCGCCTGGTGCCGAACCAGCACCCCTCAGACATCCTCAAGAAGCTCCGCGCGCATCTCGACGCGCAGGGCTTCGCCGATGTCGTCATCACCGTCCACACCCAGGACGGGATCCCCGCCCGGACGCCGTCTGACGACCCGTGGGTCCAGCGCGTGGCCGCCATCTCGAGCGAGTGGTACGGCAAGCCGGCCGGCGTCCAGCCGAACTCGGCGGGCGGCGTCGTCATGGAGCCCTTCATCACGGCGCTCGGGGCGCCCACGATGTTCGGAGGGGTCCGCCCGCCGGGCGGCCGCTACCACGCCCCGAACGAGTACATCGAGGTGGACGAGTTCACACCGGCGGTGCTGTTCTTCGCCTACCTGCTCGATCGCCTGGGGGCCGAGGGCACACCAGGTCGCTGACGCTCGCGCGGCTGTGCGGCTGAGGCTCACCGGCAGGCGCACGCGGCGGGTCGAAGGCGCACGTATGGCCGTGCACCCGCGACGATCGCGGCTCCCTCAGCCCCGGCTCATCTCCATGATCGCATCGCGGTAGGCGAAGACGGCCGGCAGACCGCCGGTATGCACGAAGATCACCGTGTCGTCGCGCGTCAGTTCGCCCCGGCCAACCGCATCCACCAGTCCCGCCATCGCCTTGCCGGTGTAGACAGGGTCCAGCAGGAGCGCGTCCGTGCGCGCCGCGAGGCGCATCGCGGCCAGGCCCTCCGCGGAAGGACGCGCGTAACCTGGGCCGATGTAGCCGTCCCGGTTGTCGATCTCGCCGGGCGCGATGCGTTGAGGCACGCCCAGCAAGTCCGCTGCGCGATTGGCCGAGTCTGCGATCAGCTCCGGCAGCGTTCCGTCCGACCAGCGGAGCGGGGTCACGCCCGTAACCCGCACGTCCCAGCCCAGCAGGCGGGCGCCCAGCTCGATCCCGCTCTGCGTGGGGCCTGCGGCCGCCAGCCAGATCCGCGTGGGATTGATTCCCATCGCCTCGCACTGCTCGTCAAGCTCCGTGACCATGTCGACGTAGCTCAGCGAGATGGGCGCGCACCACGGGTCGATCTTGAACGCTCGCTTCCCCTGCGCGCGCAGTTCGTCCACCACGCGGTCCAGTTCACCGTGCATGACCGTGGCCATGTCCGGCTCGCTCGTGAACCGGACCTCTGCGCCCAGCCAGTAGTCCAGCAGGACATTGCCCTGGATTTCCTGCATCTCCGTGTTGCGCAGGACGAGGACGATCGGAATCCCCAGGCGCGCGGCGGCGGCGGCCGACTGGCGGCTCCAGTTCGACTGGATGTTCGCGCCGGTCACAAGCACCTCCGGCGAGTGCCGCAGCAGATCGCCGAGGACGAACTCCAATTGGCGCGTCTTGTTGCCACCGAACGCGAGTCCCGTCAGGTCGTCGCGCTTGACGTAGATCGCCGGCCCGCCCAGGGAGGCGCTGAGGCGGGGCAGCGGCTCCAGCGGTGTCGGAAGGAGCGCCAGCTGGACGCGCGGCTGCCGCGCCAGCAACGCGCGGACGTGGGCTCTTGCCGCGGCTCGTGTTCCGGTCATCGTCCGCTGCCCTCCGCCAGCCCCAGCGCCAGGATCGACACCAGCTCGTACACCACGTGCGATGCGGCGAGCGCCGTGATCTCGGCGTGGTCGTATGCCGGGGCGACCTCCACGACATCCGCGCCCACGAGCCGCAGTCCCAGGAGCCCGCGCAGGATCCCGAGCAGCTCGCGGCTGGTCATCCCGCCCGCTTCCGGGGTGCCCGTGCCGGGCGCGTGGGCCGGATCGAGCACGTCGATGTCCACCGAGACATAGACGGGCAGGTCGCCGACGCGCTCACGGATCCTGCTCACCACGCCGTCGATGCGCAGCGTCTCGAGATCCATGGACGTCACGATCCCGAACCCGAAGCCCGCGTCGTCCACGAGGTCGCCGGGCGCATAGATCGGTCCGCGGATGCCGACGTGCATGCACTGGTCCCGAGCAAGCAGCCCTTCCTCGAACGCGCGGCGGAACGGCGTCCCGTGCGTGTACGGAGCGCCAAAGTACGTGTCCCAGGTGTCGAGATGGGCGTCGAAGTGGACGAGCGCGATCGGGCCCCACTTCGCGTGGTGGGCGCGCAGAAGCGGCAGGGCGATCGTGTGGTCGCCGCCGATCGAGACGACGTGAGTCACATCAGCAAGCAGTTCCCGTGCGGCGCTCTCGATCGTCGCGATCGATTCCGCGATGTCGAATGGATTGGACGCGATATCGCCGGCGTCCACGACCTGCGCGACACGGAACGGCTGCACGTCGAGCGCCGGGTGGTAGGCGCGGATCAGGCGAGAGGCCGCGCGGACCGCAATCGGCCCGAAGCGGGCGCCCGGCCGGTACGAGGTGCCAGAATCGAAGGGCACTCCGACGACGGCGATGTCGGCACGCGGGACTTCGTCGCGGCGGGGCAGGCGCGCATAGGTAGACGGTCCCGCGAACCGCGGGACCTTGAGGGCGTCGGTCTGTCCGACGGGCTCCGTCATCGGGACGGCCTGTCTGCTGATGCACCTCGCATCACGCGTCCTCCTGAGCCACCGGGCGGGAATGGGGATCTGGGACGAGTATCAGGGTAGGCCGATCGGGCGCGAGTGCGCGTGTGACTTCCGCGCGCAGCGCTAGAGGCGCAGTTCGGCCCGGACAGTGGGATCGCCAAGGTTCTCCTCGGTGATCGTGAAGCCGGTGGATTCAGCGGTCCGGCGCATCCCCATGTTGCCCGCCAGCAATTCCGCCCAGATCAATTCCAGGCCCTCGTCGCGACCGACGCGAACCAGCCGCCGGAGCAGTTCCGAGCCCAGCCCGCGATGCTGCCATTTGTCGGCCACGATGACGGCGAACTCGGCCGCGGGACGTGCATGCGCCTTCGAAAGCCGTCCAACCGCCACGATCCGCCGCTCGCCCGCCGTATCCGTCTCCTCGACCACCAAGGCGATCTCGCGGTCGTAATCGTTGAAGCAGACGCGCACCAGGCGTTCGTGCGCCGTCCGCTGCGAGAGCCCCAGGAACTGGAAGTAGCGCGAATAGACCGTCTCCTCGGTCAGGCCCGCGTGGAACTTGACGACCAGCGGCTCGTCCTCCGGACGGATCGGCCGGATGAGGAACGTGGAACCGTCCGCGGCCGTCCACGGCCCCACGTACTGCACGGGGTAGGGCCGGATCGCGGGTCGCGGAAGGTCCGCCTGGGAGAGCGCGGGATCGTGGAGCACGATCCGCGCGTCCAGGGCGATCAGCCCCTCCGGTGACGCCAGCAGAGGATTGATGTCGATCTCGTTGATCCAGCGCTGCTCCACCACGAGCAGGCTGAACCGGACAAGGAGCTGCTCCAGCGCTTCGGGATCCACGGGCCGGCGCCCGCGAATGCCGTCGAGAGCGCCCGAGATGACCGTGCGTTCGATCATCCGCCGGGCCAGCGTGGTGGTCAGCGGCGGCAGCCCCAGCGCGTGGTCGCGATACAGCTCCACGAGATCGCCGCCCATGCCGAAGAGGATCACCGGCCCGAACTGCGCGTCGATCGACGAGCCGACGATCAACTCGTAGCCGGTGCGCTGGATCATGGGCTGGACGGTCACGCCGTCGAATGCCTCCTCGCCGTGCCCCGTCACCACGGCTGCCCGGATCGTGCGCCACGCCCCGCGCACGGCCGCCTCGTCCACCACGTTCAGGGCAACACCGCCGACGTCGGTCTTGTGGGTGATCGTGCGGCTGTGGAGTTTGACCACGACCGGAAACCCGATGACGGTGGCGGCAGCCTCCGCCTCGTCGGGCGTCGTCGCGATCCGTGTGTCGGTGACCGGGATGCCGTACGCGGACAGGACGGCCTTGGACTCCACTTCGGTGAGGAGCGTCCGCCCGGCGTCGCGCGCCGCGTCGATGACGTCGGTGGCGCGCGTGCGGCTCACCGCCCCGTCCGCGTCGTAGGGCAGCACGGGCGTCTCATAGAGGAGACGCAGGCTCGCCGATGACTGCCAGAGGTAGTTGAACATCCGGACCGCCGTATCCGGGTAGTCGAACGTGGGGATGCCGGCACGGCGGAGGATGTCCGTGCCTTCGGCCACGTCCCGGCCGCCCATCCACGAGGCCAGGACCGGCTTGCCACGAATGCTTGCGTAGGGGACGAGTTCACGCGCGGTGCCCGTCGCATCGGTCATGGCCTGGGGCGTGAGGATTACCAGCACGCCGTCGGCAGCGGGGTCCGCGGCCGAGATCTTCAGCGCCTCCGCGTACCGCTCGGGCGGCGCATCGCCGAGGATGTCGACGGGGTTGTTGTGACTCCATGCGGCAGGAAGGACAGCATCAAGGGCCGCCATCGTCGCCGTCGAAAGCTCGGTGGGGCGGCCCCCGCCGCCGACGAGTGCGTCCGTCGCGAGGACGCCCGGACCGCCGGCGTTCGTGACGATCGTGAGGTTGGGGCCCTGCGGCCGGGGCTGGCGAGCGAGCACCTCCGCCATGCCGAACAGGTCCGAGATGCGGTCCACGCGCAGGACGCCGACGCGGCGGAAGGCCGCATCCAGGACCTCGTCGGAGCCCGTCAGCGATCCCGTGTGGGAGGCCGCGGCCCTGGCTGCCTGTGCCGTCCGGCCGGCCTTGATCACGATGATGGGCTTCGTCAGCGCAACCTCGCGCGCCGCCGAGAGGAACGCTCGCGCGTCCCCGATGGTCTCCATGTAGATGAGGATGCTGCCGGTGTGAGGGTCGTCGCCGAAATAGTTGATGACGTCGCCCCAGCCCACATCGAGCATGGAGCCCAGGGACACCACGGAGCTGAAACCCACACCCTCCTGGGCACTCCAATCCAGAACGGCCGTCAGAAGGGCGCCGCTCTGGCTGACGAAACCCACGGATCCGCGCGCTGCGAGGCCCGCGGCGAACGTGGCGTTGAGGCCACGAACGGGGTTCATCACCCCCAGGCAGTTCGGACCGACAACCCGGATGCGCGCCTCGCGCGCCACGGCCAGCACCCGGCGCTCCAGGTCCGCCCCGGCGGCGCCGATCTCCCGGAAACCCGCGGAGATGATGATCGCGGCCCTGACCCCGGCCGCGGCACAGTCGGCCATGACGTCCGGCACGGTGGCCGCCGGAGTGACGATCACGGCCAGGTCCACCGGCCCACCGATTGCAGCAAGCGAGGGGTACGTGCGAATCCCCAGCACGCTGCTCCGGCCGGGGTTGACCGGGTAGACCGTCCCGCCGAACGGGCTGCTGATGAGATTCCAGAGGACGGTGCGGCCAACGCTGCCCGGCTTCTCCGTCGCGCCGATCACCGCCACGGAGCGCGGTCGGAACAGTGGGTCCAGTGGGTCGCGGGTGGCGTGTAGGAGGTCGGACGCACGGTCCGCCGCCGGACGGAGCAACTCCCAGCCGTCAACGGGTTCGCTCACCGGCGCCTTCCTTCCGCGCACGTCCGGCGTCTGGCCGCACGCACTCCGGGATCGTACCGCCGGGGTGGCTGTGGCGCGGCCGGAACACGGGTGGCGGAGGCGTGGGAAACTCGAGGCGTCCATCGCGCGGACGCTTCCGGCCGACTGCGACAGGCCGGCCGGCGATCCGTGCAGTCCGTCACCGGGTGTCTCACCAACCGAGGGAGTTCGTCCACATGCGCGATCCCGCGTCCCTGATCACCGAAGCCCATGCGCGCGTCCTCGAGACGTACGGTTCGGCTATCGGGAGCGATCGCCACGACTTGATCACGCCGGCCCTCGTGCTGGATCTCGACATCCTCCGCGAGAACCTGGCGTACATGCAGTCGCGGCTGCCGGAGATGGCCACGCGGATCCGCGGCCACGTGAAGAACCACAAGAGCCCCCACATCGCGCGCATGCAGATGGAGTCCGGCGCGTTCGGCGTCGTCTCGGCCACGATCTGGGAGGCGATCGTGATGGCGCGCGCCGGGATCGACGAGATCCTCGTCGCCAACGAACTCGTGGTCCCACAGAAGCGGCGGGCGGCTGCACTCCTCGCTCGCGAGGTCAACCTCCAGGTCTGCGTGGACGACATCGGCGACGCCGAGGCGCTGTCCGCGGAGGCCATCAGGGCCGGGAGCACGATCGGCGTCCTCGTCGAGGTCGAAGTGGGGCTCCACCGGTGCGGCGTTGATTCCCCTGAGCAGGCGCTAGCCGTCGCGCGACGCGTGGCCGATCTTCCGGGCCTGCGGCTCGAGGGCATCGAGGGGTACGAGGGTCACTGCGTCTTCGAACTGGATCGCGAGAAGCGGCACGCGCTCCAGCGAACCGCGGTCGACTACCTGGTGAGCGTCGCCGACCACCTCCGGGCGAACGGGATCGAGGTCCGCGTCCTTTCGGGCGGCGGCACCTCCACCGTGTTCTGGACGGGCATGGATCCGCGCATGACCGAGATCCAGCTGGGTTCCTACGCGACGAACGACGACTACCACGCGCTCCTGGAGCCCGGGTTCAAGAAGGCGACGAGTGCCGTCGTCACGGTCATCAGTCGCGGCAAGGACCGGCTGGTGCTGAACCTCGGCAAGAAGACGTTCGGCTCAGCCGAAGTCGGCGCGCACGCCTCGCCCCCGGGCATCGTGGGCTACGACCTCGTCCCCAACCGGTTCGACGAGGAGCACGCGACCTATGTCGCGGACGCGAGCTGCGACCTCAAGGTGGGCGACGTGGTGGACTTCCACCTGGGCTACACCCCGTACGCAGTGAACTACTTTGAGGCCTATCACGTGCTCGAAGGCGGCAAGGTCGTGGACATCTGGCCGATCATCCCGCGCGGGCCGCTCCACCACAACCTGCTCGGGGAACTCGAGGCAGGCCGCTGACCGCCGGCGGTCGCGCCACAGGGCCCGCGGGCCGGCCGGGAACGGTTCGCGAGCCGGCGGGCCCGCACCTCGAATGGCGGAGACCATGACGACGATCCGGCTGGCCGTCGTTTCCGATCCGCACCTCGTTCCCCCGGGCACGACTGCGACCGGGTCGTGGCACAACACCCTCGAGTTCGAGACCGCACTGCCGCGGTTCGAGCTGGCGTTGCGGCAATGCGCCGCTGGCAATCCGGATGCGATCGTGGCGCTCGGCGACATCGCCAACGACGGCGACGTTGCCTCCCACGATGTCGCGGTCGTACGCTTCGCCGCGGCCGGACCGACGGCCTGGCTCGTGCCCGGGAACCACGACACCCGCGGCCCGGACGCCGGACAAGGCCTCGAGAATGCGGTCCGGCGCTTGGCTTCCGCGACAACGCACGTCCCACCGACTGGTGGCGTCGAATGGCGGGGGCTGGGCATCGCCGGCGTGGGGCTGAGCCACGAGGACCGGGGCTACCGGCCCCGCCTGGACGGTGGCCTTGGGCAGGACGTGGCATCGGACCGCCTCCTTCTGGTCCTGTCACACTTCCCGCTGGTCTCGCTGGAGGGCGAGGTGGAAGCGGCCGGCTGGAAGTACGCGGGTGATCTCGCCGGCCTCGCCGGGGTTGCCCGGCCGCTGCTGGCGCGCGACGGGCCCACGATCGCCCTGCACGGCCATCTCCATCTCGGCTCATCGCTGATCGACGGCCGAGTGCTGCAGATCGGGTGCTCACCGTTGATCGAAGCGCCGTTCGAGATCACGCATCTCGTGATCGCCACGCTGGAAGAGCGCACGATCGAGGTCGCGCTCCGCCGGGAGCAGATCTGGCCGACCGACGGCATCGCGGCGTGGCCCCAGCTCACGCCCGCACGCCAGGCCTGGCGCTACGACGGCCGAGGCTGGCGAGCGCTCGATCCACGCGAAGCCTCGTTCATGCCGTGAACGGCGCACGGAGCTCGCCCGCAGGGCGGGGCGCCGCGTTTCGTCGGACGGTCGGACCAGGAGGGACCGTGGACGCCCCCCGCCAGACCCCTCGGGTCGTGGTCTGATTCCCGTACGCATGGAAACGTTGAGCGGCACCCAACGCGACCACCCGATCAACGGCCCGGCAGCAAATGAACTGCAGGTTCACGGCGGACCCGCGCCGATCCCTCTCGGGGTCTCCAGGGGGCCGGAAGTTAAACCGGAGTTACGAAACCGACCGGACGGAGGGTCTCGGCGTCCCTCCAACACCAGCCTTGTGAATTCCCGCTTGATTTCAGTCTCGGGGGCGGCCCTCGCGACGGCGGCCCCGTGTTGAAGGCCCCCCGCCCGCCCTGCCGGGCTGAAGGCCACTCATGATGGCCCTGCCGGGCTGAAGGCCACTCATGATGGCCCTGCCGGGTGGCCGATGGCCTCGCGTTTCGCCGGGCTACAGCCCCGCGCGGTCCGTTCGAGGACGCGTTTGGTATTCTTCGGCTCGCACTGGCGAGTGGCTTAACGGCAAAGCACCTGACTCTGGATCAGGGGATTGAAGGTTCGAATCCTTCCTCGCCAGCCACATGCCCAGCGCCACGGACTGCCGAGGTCTCCGGAGCGGGCGACGGTGTCGTGTCGAGCAGCTGCCGCGGAAGCCGCGACTCCATGAGCCACAGATCGAGAGCCGCTGCCGCGTGAGCATCCAGCCACCAGCCCCCCCGGAACGGGGCGACTTCATCCGCGAGATCGTGGCCGCCGATGTGCGTGCGGGCCGGGTCGAAACGGTGGTCACACGCTTCCCGCCGGAGCCCAACGGCTATTTGCACATCGGGCACGCGAAGTCCATTTGCCTCAACTTCGGGGTTGCCGTGGAGTTCGGCGGGCGCTGTCACCTGCGCTTCGACGACACGAATCCGATCAAGGAGGAGCAGGAGTACATCGACGCCATCCAGGCCGACGTGCGCTGGCTAGGGTTCGAGTGGGGTGAGCACCTCTACTACGCGTCCGACTACTTCAGGCAGCTCTACGGGTGGGCAGTTGACCTCGTCCGTTCCGGCCGCGCATACGTCGACGATCTCTCCGCCGACGAGATCCGCGAGCACCGCGGCACGCTCACGGAGCCCGGCCGGAGCAGCCCCTGGCGGGACCGGCCGGCGGCGGAGAGCCTCGACCTCTTCGAGCGGATGCGGCAGGGCGAGTTCCCCAATGGCACGCGGGTGCTGCGTGCGAAGATCGACATGGCCTCGCCCAATATCAACCTTCGCGACCCCGTTCTGTACCGCATCGTGCATGCATCGCATCCCCGCACCGGCGACGCGTGGTGCATCTACCCCACGTACGACTTCGCGCACGGCCAGTCCGACGCGATCGAGGGCGTGACGCATTCGATCTGCACGCTGGAGTTCGAGAGCCATCGGCCCCTGTACGACTGGCTCATCGAGAACCTGCCGGTCCCTTCGCGACCCCGGCAATACGAGTTCGCCCGGCTCAATCTCACGTACACCGTCCTCTCGAAGCGCGTCCTACTGCGTCTCGTCAACGAGGGCCACGTGCGCGGCTGGGACGACCCCCGGATGCCCACGATCTCCGGGCTGCGGCGGCGTGGCTTCCCGGCCGAGGGCATCCGTGACTTCGCCGCAATGATCGGGGTGGCGAAGGCGGACAGCGTCGTCGAGGTGGGCGTGCTGGAGCATGCCGTTCGGGCCGTGCTC
>JANPDJ010000155.1:0-7821 GCA_031431395.1 Chloroflexota bacterium
CAAGGATGGACAGCGCGATTTCGGCGGGCGTCTCGGCCCCCAGGTCCAGGCCGGCCGGCGCCCGAAGCGCGGCGAGCCGTTCCGCCGGGACTTCGGCCTCCTCGGCCAGCCACTGACGTACAATGGCGGCGCGGGTTGGGGACGCGACCAGCCCCACGTAGGCCGCGTCCCGGCGCAGCGCAGACGCAAGGGCCTCCTCGTCCCAGATGCCCTGCGTGGCCACCACGACAAACGGCGCGAGACCCGGGTCCACCGTGCGCAGGTTGGTCTCCGTGCTGACGCGCTCCGCGGCCGGGAATGCCTCGGCATCGGCGACCGGGTCGAACAGCGACACCCGCCAGCCGGCTGCCGCCGCGAGTTCCACGAGGGCGCCCGCGATGGGCGTGGTGCCGGCGACCCAGAGGGCCGGGGTGGGCAGATGCGGTTCCACGTAGATCTCCAGCGTCCCACCCGAATGGCACGTCATCACGAGTTCCACGACGCCGTCAGCGCGACGACCTTCTGCCGGGACATCCTTCGACAGCCGCAGGAGGCGCGGCTGGCCGTCGGCGATGGCGCGGAGCGCCTCGCGAACCACCACGGGCTGCGCGCACGATCCCCCGACCCAGCCCTCGATCGTGCCATCGGGGTGGACGATTCCGCGTGCGCCGGGGCGCGCAGACGTCGGCCGCTTCACGGCCACGACCGTGGCCATGGCGAAGGGCCTCCCGTTCGCCTCGAGTTCCGCGGCGCGCGCGAACAGGTCGCGCGCGCCCATGTGCGCCGTCATCGGGATGGACCCGCCGTCACTGGCGCAGTGGAGCCGGCCGTCAGACGACGCCCTTCTCGTGCAGGATCCGCCACACCTTGGGCGGGGTGATGGGGATGTCGATGTTGCGGACACCCAGGTGCCAGAGCGCGTCCACGACCGCGTTCGCGATCGCGGGCGGCGCGCCCACCGTGGCCGACTCGCCGACGCCCTTGGCCCCGATGGGGTGGTGGGGCGACGGGGTGATCGTCTTGTCCAGCTCCCAGGCCGGCGTTTCGACCGCCGTCGGGAGGAGGTAGTCCATGAACGTGCCGGCCAGGTTGTTGCCCAGCTCGTCGTACGTGATCTCTTCGTAGAGCGCTGGGGCCAGGCCCATGGTGAGCCCGCCGTGGATCTGCCCGTCCACGATCATGGGGTTGATGATGTTGCCGCAGTCGTCGACGGCGACGAAGCGGCGGATGTTCACCTGGCCCGTGCCCTTGTCGATGTCCACGACGCAGATGTACGAGCCGAACGGGAACGTAAGGTTGGGCGGGTCGTAGTAGTCGACCGCCTCGAGGCCGGCCTCCATCCCCTGCGGGTGGTTGGTGTAGGCCGCGAACGCAATCTCCTGGATCGTCTTCGCCCGCTCCGGCGAGCCCTTGACGAAGAACTTGCCGTTGGTCCACTCAAGATCGTCCGGGTTCGCTTCGAGCAGGTGGGCGGCGAGCAGTCGCGCCTTGTCCTTGATCTTGCGGGAGGCCATGGCAGTGGCCGCGCCGGCGACCGGCGTGGAGCGGGAGGCGTACGTGCCAAGGCCGTACGGAGCGGTATCCGTGTCGCCGTACTCGATCTTGATGTCCGCGACCGGGAAGCCCAGCTCCTCGGCGATGATCTGCGCGAACGTGGTCTCGTGGCCCTGACCCTGGGTCTGGACGCCGATCCGGGCGAGGACCTTGCCGGTGGGATGGACCCGGATCTCGCACGAGTCGAACATCTTGAGGCCCAGGATGTCGAAGTCGTGCGAGGGGCCGGCGCCCACGATCTCCGTGAAGGAGCTGATACCGATGCCCATCAGCTCGCCCTTGGCGCGCTTCTCGATCTGCTCCTTGCGGAGGTCGTCGTAGCCGATCATCTCCATCGCGCGCTTGAGCGCCGCCGGGTAGTTGCCCGAGTCGTATTCCCATCCCGTCGGGGTCTTGTACGGGAACTGCTCCGGCTGGATGAAGTTCTCCATCCGCAGCTGCGCCGGATCCTTGCCGATGTCGTGGGCGAGGATGTCCACCATCCGCTCGATCGCGTGCACGGCCTCCGTCACGCGGAACGAGCAGCGGTAGGCAACCCCTCCGGGCGGCTTGTTCGTGTAGACGCCGTCGACTTCCACGAACGCGTTCGGGAAGTCATACGAGCCGGTGATGACGTTGAAGAGCCCGGCCGGGAACTTGGACGGGTCGGCCGCCGCATCCGTGTAGCCGTGGTCGGCGATCGTCTTCACCTTCAGGCTGGTGATCTTGCCGGCCTTGGTGGCGCCCATCTCCGCGTGGATGTGGTAATCGCGGGCGAACGAGTCTGCCTGGAGGTTCTCCGAGCGGTCCTCGATCCACTTGACCGGCTTGCCGGTGAGGAACGATGCGGCGACGGCAAGGACGTAGCCCGGGTACACCGGGACCTTGCCCCCGAATCCGCCGCCGATGTCGTGCGTCTTGACCCGGATGTTGTGCTCGTAGATCGGCAGGCCGGCCCCGGCGGCGACGAGCGCAAGCACCGTCCGGATGGCATGGGGCGCCTGGCTGGTCATGTGCAGGGTGAGCTGTCCGCGGACGGCGTCCCAGTCGGCGATGCAGCCGCAGGTCTCGATGGACGCGACGTGGATGCGCGGGATGTAGATGTCCTGGGTGACCCGGACCTCCGCTTCGTCGAGGGCGCGCTGGGCCGCGGCAGCGTCGCCGGACTCCCAGTGCCAGATGTGGTTCGTCTGCTTGTCCGGGCCCCGGTCCGGCCGAAGCACGAAGGCGCCCGGCTCCAGCGCCTTGTGTGGGTCGACGATCACCGGCAGCGGGTCGTACTCGACCACGACGGCGGCGACCCCGTCGGCGGCAGCGTAGCGGGAGGTGGCGATGACGGCCGCGACCTCCTGGGACTGGTACATCACCGTGTCAACCGGGAGCACCATCTGCATGTCGCCGGCTAGCGTGGGCATCCAGTGGAGCTTGAACCCCTCCAGATCCTTGCCGGTGACGACGGCGGCGACACCCGGGATCTTCAGGGCTTCCGAAGCGTCGATCGACTTGATCCTGGCGTGGGCGTATGGACTCCGGACGATGTCGAGCCAGAGCATGCCCGGCAGGACCACGTCATCGATGTATTCGCCCGCGCCGCGGATGAACCGCGGATCCTCCTTGCGCTTGACCGAGTGGCCCATGCCGCCCACGGCGGCGGTCGTCTGCAGCGTCGTTTCCGTCGTCATCTTTTCGCTCTCCGCTCGTTATGCCGACGTTGCGCCAGCGGCATGCATCTCGTCCGCTGCCTGCTGGATGGACTTCACGATGTTCACGTAGCCGGTACAGCGGCACAGGTTGCCGGCAATCCCCAGCCGAATCTCAGCCTCCGTTGGCTGCGGCTCGTTGGCCAGCAGCCAGGCGGCCTGCATGATCATGCCCGGGGTGCAGAACCCGCACTGGAGGCCATGCTGGTCCCAGAAGGCCTGCTGGAGCGGATGCAGCGTGGCCCCCGAGGCCATGCCCTCGATCGTGGTGATCTCCCGGCCGTCCGCCTGGACGGCCAGCATCGTGCAGGACTTGGCGCTCTCGCCGTTGACATGCACGGTGCAGGCGCCGCAGTTGCTGGTGTCGCAGCCGATGTGCGTCCCGGTCAGGCCGAAGGTGTCCCGCAGCAGGTGGACGAGGAGGAGCCGTGGCTCCACGTCGGCCTCGCGGACCTCGCCGTTGACGGTCACGCTGACGTGATGGGTGGTCATGTCGTCCTCCTGCCTACGCGCCCTGGGCGCGCGCGAGCGCCGAGCGGAGGGATCGCATGGTCACCTCGGCGACCATTGCCCGCTTGTAGTCTGCCGGTCCGTGGCTGTCGGACACGGGCCGGCTCTCGCCGGCCGCGATCGCCGAGGCCTGATGCAGCACTTCCTCGGTCGGCTGCTGCCCGACGAGGGCGGCTTCCGCCTCGGTGGCCGCCATCGGCGACTCGGAGACGGCCGTCAGGCCGATGCCGGCCCTGGCGATCCGTCCGTCCGCGCCCAGGGTGAGCTGGACTGCCGATCCGACGGTCGCGAAATCGCCGGCGCGGCGCTCCAGCTTCGTGTAGGCCCCGCCGCTGCGCGGGCCGGGGACGGCGATGCGGACCTCCGTCAGCACTTCAGCCGGCTCGATGGCCGTGGAGAAGGTGTCGAGGAAGAACCCCCGGGCCGGCAGGACGCGTTCGCGGACGGCGTCGCCGATGGCCGCGATGTTGGCCCCGACCCGCATCCGCTGGCGATCGGCCGCGAGGCCGACGCATACGATGGAGGCCCCGAGGGCGATCAGCACGGCCGGCCAGTCTGACGAGGGGTCCGCGTGGGCGACGGAGCCGCCGATCGTGCCCCAGTTGCGCACCTGCGGGTCGCCGATGCCTCCGGCGGCGTCGTGCATGACCGGCAGGCTGGCCGCCAGGCCGGCGTCTTCGTGGATGCGGCGGTGCGTGACGCGCGAGCCGATGCGGAACTCGGCGTCCGTGCGGGTGATGCGGTCGAGGCCGCTCACGTCGCGCAGGTCCACCAGGATCGCCGGCTGCGCCAGGCGCAGCTTCAGCAGTGGGAGGAGACTGTAGCCGCCGGAAAGCAGCTTCGCGTCACCTTCCCGTTCGTCCAGAATCCTCAGCGTCTCGTCCAGGCTGGTGGGCCGGACGTACTCGAACTGGCCCGGGATCATGCGCTGTCGTCCTCCTCCCCGCCCGCGAGGGGGCGGGACCTGGGTTGGCCGCCGCGTCGCGGCGAGCCGATTAGCGACGACCAGAGGGCCCGAGTCCGGTGCCGCGACGGCCACCCGAACGGGTCCGATGCGAGGTGAGCCGAGAGTATCTGCCTCCCGAGCCCGCCAGTCAATTCACGGTACGCGGGCCCGTCCCTTGCGGTTTCACGCGTCCGCGGACACGGCGCGTTTCCGTCGGTCCAGCCGGGCCCCTACGTCCGCCAGCTGACGATGCCGATGTCGCGGTGGGCGCTCGCGATGCTGATTGCGCCGTCCGGATCCCGCGGCAGGGCATCCACGAGACCCGCCAGACGGCGGCCCTTCTCGCCGTCCGGCGCGACCCACAACTGCTGCCGGAGGAAGTTCAGCGCCTCGTCGGCCGTGGCCCAGCGGCGCGCCTCCCCGGAGATGCGCTGCACGTCCACGTTCCGGCCGCGGGCCTCCAGCAAGGCCACGAGGTCCCCCAACGCCGGAAGGGGCACGCGCGCCTCACCGTGGATATCGGGCCAGAATGCGTTGGCGAGCGCGGCGGGCGCCTGCTCCATGAGGACCGCCACGCACAGCCGTCGCGCCGATCGCTCCATCGCGCCGATGAACGGCCCGATCTCCTCGACGTCGTAGCCCACGTGGGCGATGAGCGCGACGTCGACGCTGAGCCCCGCTGCGTCGCGCGGCCAGCGTCCCTCCACGATCCGCACGTTCGCGATGCGTGATTCTCGCATGCCGTCCCGCAGGCCGTCGAGCATGCCCCGCGACGGATCGAGCGCGATCACTTCGCGGACGTGACGCGCGAGGGGCAGCGCGAACCGCCCGGCGCCCGCGCCGATGTCCAGCCACGTGTCGTCAGGCCGCGCCAGCGCCAGGAGCGCCGAGAGGACGTCGTCGTCCGTGCGGAACGGATCGGCGCGGAACATGGACGAGATTGGACGGTAGAAGTCGCGCTCGTCCGGGACTTCCCGGAACCTGTCCACCTGGGCCCGGTTCGCGCGAACACGATCCCCCCACTCGGCATCGAGACGGCGTGCCGCGGCGGACGAGTGCGCCGCGGCCGCCTCCCGGACCGCGTCCGTTTCGGGGGCCGCCCCGGCGCCGGCCAGCCGCGCAAGGTCCGCCGGCGTGTCCACGTCGGGGTTGTCGCCCTGGACGGGGACATCCGTCACGAGATCCGGCGAGGCGTTGATCAGCGGACCCATCCCGCGGTCGCCTTCGAGAGCCATTGCCAGCGGCCAGGCCGCGCGCGCCAGCAGGACCGGGTTCAGGGCGCCGCCGGCTGCGTACCGCGGCACCACGATCGGCTTCGACCCGGCGCGCCAGCGTTCAATGACGGCGCGAATCACCTCCGGCCGAAGGCGCGGCTGGTCGCCGAGGACGATCAGCGCCGCCTCCGCACCGGTCGGCAGAGCGGCGAGACCCACGCTCAGCGAGGAGGCGAGGCCTCGCTCCGGGTTCGGGTTGCGGACACGCTGCTCCCCGCGCCAGTGGATGGTGCCCTCGACCTCGTCGGCCGCGGCGCCCAGGACCACGACGACCTGCGCCACGTCGGCCGAGGCGACCGCGTCCAGAACGTGCTGGAGAATCGGCCGGCCCTCGAGGACCGCGAGCGCCTTTGGCGAACCGAACCGTGACGCGGAACCCGCAGCGAGCACGATCGCGACGACTCCGCCGGCCGTCGTCATCCGCGAGCCCTCAGCGTGGCGTGGCGGATGCTGCGAGCGCTGCCATTTCCGCCTCCACGGCTCGCGCACGGTCGCGCATCGGCCCGCCACCGGCGCGGTGCCGCACGGCCACGACTTCGGCCATGATGGCGAGCGCCGTCTCCGCCGGGGATCGGCCGCCAAGGTCGAGGCCGATCGGTCCGCGCAGCCGCGCGAGCTGTTCGGGCGTGACGCCTGCGTCGAGGAGCCGCTGTCGCCGGTCGGCCTGGGTCTTCTTCGATCCCACCGCGCCGACGTACCGGCAGCCGCGACGAAGCGCCTCCACGATCGCGGGCTCGTCGAACTTCACGTCGTGCGTCAGGACTGCCACGGCGTCGTTCGGCCCAAGGCCGATCTCGTCCGCGACCTCGTCGGGCCAGCCGATGATCAGCCGGTCAACGTCCGGGAAGCGCGAGTCGGTCGCGAAGGCCGGACGGCCGTCGATGACGATCGTCTCGTACCCGAGTTCCTTCGCCAGGCGGCCCAGAGTGATGGCCACCTGGACGGCGCCGACGATCACGAGCCGCGGCCGCACGGGATACGCCTCGATGAAGTACTGGCGTCCGGCGAGCGTGACCGTGCGCGACTGACCCTGCTCCAGGGCGTCCTGCGCCGCCCTGACGAGTGCGACATCGCCCGCCGTATCACCGGTCGTGCCATCCAGGGCGCCATCGTCGTGGACGATCAGCACGGGCGCCGGCGGTGCACCGTCGCCCGGTTGATGGAAGCCGAACTCTGCCGAGGGGGCGTCCAGCGGCAGAGGCGTGATGATCGCGCGACCGTCCTGGACGTCCATCGCGGCCGCCTCGGCCTCAGGCCGAACGAGCGGCTCCACCAGCACGTCGATCGTGCCGCCGCATGCAAGACCGACATCCCAGGCCTGCTCGTCGCTGATGCCGTAGCGGATCACGCGGGCATGGCCGTCACGCCGCGCGCGCTGGATCTCCTCGAACGCGGCGCCCTCGACGCATCCCCCGCTGACGGAGCCCGCCAGCCGATCGTCGTCGCTCACGAGCATGACCGCGCCCTCCGGCCGCGGCGCGGACCCGAACGTCCGGACCACGACGGCGCGCGCGGCGCGGTGACCTTCGGCCTCCCAGGCCCTGAGCGTATCGATGAGTTCCTTCATGTCGAGGCCTCCTTGCGGCCTGGTTCAGGTCAGCGGGCGCGGAGCGGCGGGGTCGCCGTCGGCCGCCAGTGGTGCAGCGCGTGATGTCTGGGCGGCCGCGCCGCCGGAGATGCCGTGAGACGGGGCGGCGACCGGGGTCATGGCACGACCGGGCGTTGCGGGCTGGGCGGCCCACGCGCCGAGGCGTTGTCCGGCACCGGGGTTCGGGGCGATCCGCTTGGGCCCAGCCGCCGGGGCCTGCCCACCGTCCCGCGCCAGCTGCGCACCGCCGGCCCGTCGATGCGGTCGGCCGCTGGGCCGGCCCGGTGAACC
>JANPDJ010000156.1:0-4760 GCA_031431395.1 Chloroflexota bacterium
TTCCGGCAGGTGCTGGAGCACCTCCTCGAGAACGAGTCGAAATACGCGCCGCCCGGCCAGGGCGTCAGCCTGGGAGCGTGGACGGAGGCGGGCGAGGTGCTCGTCTACATCACGGACGACGGCCCTGGCATCCCCGCCGCGGACTGGGAGTCCGTGTTCGAGGCCTTCGTCCGGGGAGACCATCGACGGCCGCGCGGCTCCGGGATCGGCCTGTTCGCGGCGCGGCGGCTCATGGCGGCCATGGGCGGCCGTGTCTGGCTGGACGGGAATGGTTTCGGCGGCAGCCGGTTCGTGCTCGCCCTGAAGGCCGGTGCGGCGCCCGGCACCGTGGGCGCAGCCTCGTGATGGAGACCGGTTCAACGCGCCTGCGGATTCTCGTGGTGGACGATGAACCGGCGATGGTCGGCGCCATCTCGGCACTCGTGGGCAGTGCCGGCCACCAGGTGGTGACGGCGTACGACGGCGACACAGCCCTGCGGCGCGTGGCCGAGGAAGCGCTGGACCTGATCCTCCTCGACCTGGCCATGCCCGGCCGCGACGGCGTGGACGTGTGCCGCGAGGTCCGACGAGCCAGCGACGTCCCGATCATCGTGCTCACCGGCGAGACCGACGAACGGGCGAAGGTGGAAGCGCTCGACGCGGGCGCGGACGACTACGTCACGAAGCCGTTCGGCAGGCAGGAGTTGCTCGCGCGGATCCGCGCCGTCCTCCGGCGCCGGACCACCTTGCCGGCGGATGCCGTCGGCGGCGAACGCCGCTGGGGGCGACTCGCTCTCGATCCTTCGCGCTTCAGGGCGAGCGTGGACGGCGACGTGCTGTCGCTCACGCGTATCGAATTCGCGCTCCTTGCCGCTCTCGTGGACGCACGCGGCCGCGTCGTGAGCCATGCGCGGCTGCTCGCGACCGGCTGGCCGGGTGAACCTGACCCCGATCCCCAGTGGCTGAAGCCGCATCTCGCCCGCCTCCGCGCCAAGCTGGAGGCCGCCGGAGGCCCGCTGCAATCATCGGTCCGCGGGGTGGGCTACCGCCTCGACGAGGAATAGGCCGGCGAACCGATTCACTTGCGGGATCAAATCGTGGACGGCATACTCCCGCGCATGTCCGGTTCTGACAAGTTTCACCTGAAGCAGAAGCGCCAGCGGCTCTGCCGGGAGGCAGTGGCCTAGCGAGTCTGGGCGAAACGTCGCGCCCGGGCCGCGAGGCCGACGTCCCGGGAGCCGCAGCACCGGTCGGGTGCGGCGGCTTTTTTTGTTCCCTTCGATCACGTGGAGGACCTGGATGCGAGCCCTCATCCTCGGACGCGGCAACATGGGCCGCGCCATCCGGGATGCCCTCGTCGCGCGCGGCGACGAGGTCGTGGGCGTCTTCGGCCGGAGCGACGGAGAGGCGCGGCCCCCGGCCGGCTCGCTGGCGCCCGTGGACCTCGCGTTCGAGTTCAGCCACGGGGACGACGTGCTCCCCAACGTCCGCTATGCGCTGGCCAGCGGCTGCCGGGCGATCGTGCTGGGGACCACGGCCTGGGGTGATGCCAGGCCGGAGGTCACGCAGTTGCTCGCCGCGGCCGGTGCGACCCTGGTGGACGCACCCACGTTTTCGGTCGGCACGATCCTGTTCTCCGAGCTGGCGGAGCAGGCGGCTCGCGTCTTCGGCCGGCTCGATGGTTTCGACCCGTACATCCTGGAATGGCACCGGCGCACCAAGGCCGACCGACCGTCGGGCACGGCGGCCGCCATCGCGGCGCGGATCCTCCCCTACCTCCCTCGCAAGTCCCGCGCACGGCTCGCGGAGGGCTCCCACGCCCCAGAGCCCGACACTCTGGAGATCGTGTCCCTCCGCGCCGGCGCATCGCCCGGCATGCACGTGGTGGGGTTCGATGCCGCCGGCGAGTCCGTGGAACTGCGGATCACGGCGAGGGATCGATCCGCGTACGTCGCCGGAGCGCTGATGGCCGGCGATTGGCTCCGGTCGGGCGACGATCATCCCGCGGGAATCGTCCGGTTCGATACGGTCGTCAGGCGCATGCTGGACGCCGAAGCGCCATCACAATGACCGGACCTTCCACGAGCGGCCGTCGCGTCGCCGCCGCCGCCGATCCCGAGCCCCGCAAGGAGGAACCCCATGGCCACCACTGACCGCCTGCTCCGGGGCGCGTTCACGGCCCTCGTCACCCCGTTCACGGCCGATGGCGCAGTGGACGAACGCCGGTTTCGTGACTTCGTGGAGTGGCAGATCCTGGCCGGAATCGACGGCGTCGTCCCGTGCGGTACGACGGGCGAATCCCCCACCCTGTCGCACGGCGAGAGGGATTCGGTCATCGATTGGGCGATCGACGTGGTTCGCGCCCACTCCGCCGGACGGCACATTCCCGTCATCGCGGGCACCGGCAGCAACGACACCGCCGCCACGATTGCGGCGACGCGCCGGGCCGCAGCAGCGGGCGCGGACGCCGCGCTGGTCGTCACGCCGTACTACAACAAGCCGGACCAGCGCATGCTGGAGTCGCACTACCGCGCGATCGCCGACGAGGGCGACCTGCCAATCGTGGTCTACAACGTGCCAGGCCGGACCGCCGTCAACGTGGAGGCGGCGACGATGCTCCGCCTCGCAGAGCATCCCCGGATCGTGGCCGTGAAGGAAGCCTCCGCCAATTTGGACCAGATCCAGACCATCATCCGCAACCGGCCGGCCGGGTTCTCCGTGCTCGCGGGGGATGACTCATGGACGCTGACGGTGATGGCGCACGGCGGAGACGGCGTCATTTCCGTCGCCTCCAACGAGATCCCGGGCGCCATGGCCGGCCTGTGCGCCGCCGCGCGATCCGGCGACTGGGACGAGGCCCGACGGCTGCACGAGCGCTACCTGCCGCTCATGCGCGCGAACTTCATCACCGTGAACCCAGTCCCGGTGAAGTCCGCGCTGGCGGCAATGGGACTCATCGAGGACGTCGTGCGCCGGCCGTTGCTGCCGCTCATCGACCCGCAGCGTGGCCAGCTCATGGACATCCTGCGCGAGGCCGGGCTGGTCGCCCCGGTGGCCGGCGTGGCGCGATGACCTCGACGGCAGCCCGCGGGGCACTGGCCGGCGAGGAGGCCGGTCCCCGGGATCTCGCCGACGCGGTGGAAGCCCTGGCGGCGCGCTATGACGCCCTGGCCGGAGCGACGGCGGACGCGGACCTCGTGGCTGCCGTCACGCAGTTCGCCGCGCGCTTCCTGGCCGCGCTTGAGGCGGGCACGATCCGCGCGGCGGAGCCCGACCCCGCCCTCGAGGGCGCCTGGCGGGTCAACCGCTGGGTGAAGCGGGGCATCCTGCTCTGCTTCCGGGTGCCCGGCATGCGCGACTGGCGCGACCCCATCTTCGCGGCCCGTGACCGGACCGCTTTCGGTCTGCTGGACCTCCTGGATTCCCCGGGGGCTCGGGAAGCCGCGGCCGCCGGTGCCCCCTGGCGCGTGGTCCCGGGCGGCACCACCGTTCGCTCAGGGGCGCATCTCGAACCCGGCGTTACCCTGATGCCGCCCGCGTACGTCAACGTGGGGGCGTGGGTGGGCCGCGGCACGATGGTGGACTCGCACGCGCTGGTGGGATCGTGCGCCCAGGTGGGACGCCGGGTGCACCTCTCGGCGGCCGCGCAGGTCGGCGGAGTCCTCGAGCCAGTCGGAGCGCTCCCGGTGATCGTCGAGGACGACGCGTTCGTGGGTGGCGGATCCGGCCTGTACGACGGCGTGAGGATCGGACGAGGCGCGGTCCTGGCGGCCGGCGTGATCCTCACCGGGCAGTCACGCCTGGTGGACCTCGTCAACGAGACGGAGCACGTGGGGACGCCCGACGCACCGCTCGTGGTGCCGCCCGGCTCCGTGGTGGTCCCTGGGACCCGCCCGGCGTCCGGCGACTACGCGCGGCGGCTGGGCATCGCGCTCTCGAGCCCCGTCATCGTCAAGCATCGCGACCTCGCGACAGATGCCCGCGTTGCCCTCGAAGACGCCCTCCGGTGACGTCGCCTACGGCAACACCGCGCGTGGCAGGCACGGGCAGCCTCTCGATTGACGTTGGACGCGAGATCGCCGGCCGCGATCCGGAATTGCTGGCCGGCATCGCCGGCACCCCGTTCTACGCCTACGACCTGGATGTCATCGAGCGTCGGCTCGCGGCACTTCGGGCGGTCCTCCCACCGTCATTCGAAGTCGCGTATGCCACCAAGGCCAATCCGTCCCTCGCCGTGGTGGCATTCCTGGGCTCCCTGGGGGTCGGCGGCGACATCGCGTCCGGCGGCGAGCTGGAACTCGTGGAGCGCGCCGGAATCGCGGCCTCGCGGGTGATCTTCACGGGACCCGGCAAGAGCGACGCGGAGCATCGGGCGGCGATCACAGCCGGGATCCGGGCGATCACCGTGGAGTCGCCCGGCGAACTGGCCCGGCTGGAGGCCGTAGCTGAATCACTTGGCCGCCGCGTGCCGATCCTGCTCCGATGGGCCGTCGGCGAACGTAGCCGCCACGAGAGCGTCCGGATCATCGGCGACGCCGGCGCCGGCAAGTTCGGGATGGGCGCCGACGACCTCCGGGCAGCGGCCGTGCGGGCGGCCGGGTCACCGCACGTCACGCTGCTGGGCCTCCACGCGTTCGGGGCATCGAACCTCCGGGACGCTGGTGCGCTCGTGGAGCATGTCGAGGCGACAGTGGCATTCGCGGCCGAGGTCATGACCGCGGCCGGCCTGCCATTGCGCCTGGTGGATGCGGGCGGCGGCCTGGGCATCCCCTACGACGACG
>JANPDJ010000157.1:0-5087 GCA_031431395.1 Chloroflexota bacterium
AGCCGAAGAGCCCGATCACGACCACCACGATCTCCACGCCCGTGCCGATGATCCCGACCACGATGGCGATGGCGATCAGGATGGGCAGGGCGATCACGACGTCCGTGAGCCGCATGATGAGGGTGTCCACCCAGCCGCCGAACATGCCGGCGACCATCCCGATGATCAGCCCCAGCCCCGTTGCGAAGAGCGCCGCAGCGACTCCCACGGCGAGTGAGACGCGCCCGGCGTACATGAGGCGCGCCAGCAGGTCCCGTCCCAGGCGGTCCGTGCCCAGCAGGTGGTTGATGTTGGGCGCCTGGAACCCGATCTTCGTGTTGGTCACATCGGGGTCCTGGCCGTAGATGAACGGGAGGAAGATCGCCGCCCCCGCGATCAGGCCCAGGATAAAGAGGCCGGCCAGTGCGGCGCGGTGGCGCAGGAACCGGCGGATCGCACGGCGTCCGGCACTCTCGCTGGAACGTCTTCGCGTGATGGTCGGAACGGTTGCGACGGCAGCGGTCATGCCGTTACTCCAGCCGGATCCGCGGATCGGCCACGCCGTACGCAAGGTCGGACAGCAGGTTCCCCATCAGCACCATGATCGCGGTGACGACGGCGAACGCCTGGACCACGGGGTAATCGCGGCTGTTGATGGCATCAAGTGCCAGCCGTCCCATGCCCGGCCACGTGAAAATCTGCTCCGTGATGAATGCACCTGCCATCAGGGTGCCCACCTGCAGCCCGATCACGGTGATCAGCGGCAGAAGGGCGTTCGGGAAGGCGTGGCGCACGATCACGAGGGTCCGCGGAAGTCCTTTCGACCGCGCGGTGACCAGGTACTCCTTGCCGAGGGTCTCGAGGATGCTCGTCCGCACGTAGCGGATGACCGGACCCACCCCAGCGAGTCCAAGGATCATCGCCGGCATGATGAGGTGGCGGAAGAAATCCACCAGGTCCACGCCCTTGTTCTTGGCATTGAACATGCCGCCGGCCGGGAGCCATCCAAGTTTCGCGGAGAACACGTAGATCGCGGCAAGGCCGAGGAAGAACGACGGAATGGCCACAACCGAGAGGCCGAACGACGACACGATGTAGTCCGTGATCCTGTTGCGGCGAAGCGCCGCGATGATGCCCAGCGGGATGCCGACGAGGAGCTCGAGGGTCAGCGCAGCGCCCATGAGGATCAGCGTGGGCGGGATCCGCTCGACGACCATCGTGAGCGAGGGTCGGCCGAAGACGAACGAGAAGCCCAGGCTGCCCTTGGACACGACCTCCTGGACCCAGATGAGGTACTGGATGGGAATCGGCTGATCAAGGCCCAGCTCACGGGCGAGGTTGTCGTGGATGCGCTGGATATCGGCGCTTGAGAGCCCACCCTGGTTCCGCATGTTGAACAGCAGCAGGTCCACCGGGCTGACCGGCGCAAGGCGCATCAGGGCAAACACGAGCATCGTGATGCCGATGAACGTGACGATCGTGATGATCAGGCGGCGCGCAAGCCAGCGACCCATGTCACCTTCGAGCGTACGGGTGGTTGAGGAACAAGGGTGAAGGTACGGGCTGCCGGGGATCGCTCCCCGGCAGCCCGTCTGCGATCAGGATCGCGTGTCGCCTACTGCGACAACGACCACTGGTCGATCTTGAGGAACAGCTGGGACGGATCGCCGTAGATGGCGACGCCCTTGAGCTTGGAGTTGAAGGAGTAGGCGGTGGCCTTCCGATAATTCAGCATCATCGGGACTTCCGCCAGCCAGATCTCCTGCGCCTGCTTGTACAGCGCAGCTCGTGCGGCCTGATCGGCGATCTTGGACGCCTGGTTCATCAGGTCGTCGAACTTGGGGTTGCACCAGTTGACGGCGTTGGCGCCGCCGGACTTGTAATCCGCGCCGTTCGGCCATTCCTTGGAGTTCGTGCCGGCGGTCTTGCCGATCGCGGAGCAGGCGGTGAACTGGCGGATCTGGTCAGGATCGGCAATGGGGTAGCCGCCGTAGAGCTGCAGATCCCACTGGCCCTTCTTGCCGAGATCGTTGGTCACGTCCAGGCCGTTGACGATCTGGATGTTGACGCCGATGGTCTTCATCTTGGCCTGGCAGTCCTCGAGGAAGGACTGGCGGTCGCGGGCGTCCTTGTTCCAGGACAGCCAGATCACCGGGATGCTGTAGTCGAACTTGACTTCGTCCAGGATGGACTTGGCCTTGGCGAGGTCGAAGTTGTAGTCCGTGATTCCGTCCTTCGGAACCCAGTCCGGGAAGAAGTACGTGTCCGTCTTGGCGCCCTTGCCCTTGAGGAAGCTGTCGACGAAGCCCTGGCGGTCGCAGCCGTACATGAACGCCTGGCGAACCTTGACGTCCGAGAACCGGGACGCCTTGGAGTTGTTCATGTCGGACTGGATCGGGAACGGCGTCACTTGGGTGCCGGACTGGAAGCCCGCGGCGCTGAGGCCGGCGAGGTCGTCCAGCGTCACGACCGCGAGGTCGAGGTCGCCAGCCTGGAGCTGGGCGGCGGCAACGGCCGTGTCGTTGTTCGGCTTGAGGATGATCCCGTCAAATGCGAGCGGGTTGCCGTACCACTTGTCGTTCTTGTGGAACGAGATGAACTGCGCCGTCTCGGTCTTGTCCCACAGGTAAGGGCCGATGCCGACCTTGGGGGCCTGCCAGTACGGCAGGGACCAGACGTCCTTCTGGCTCTTCGACGCGATGTCCGGGACATCGGCGAGGATGGAGGCAGAGGGCAGGATGTAGTTGCGGAAGTTGAGCAGCGTCGCGATGAACGCAGCATTGGGCTCGATCAGCTGGAGGACGACGGTGGTGTCGTCTGGGGCCGTGATCCCGGCGATTTCCTTCGAGAAATCGGCTGCCTTGATCCACTCAGCGTCGCCGACCACGTTGGCCCAGATGCCGGAGTTGTACGAGTGGGTTGGGTTGGCGTTCTCGCGGAGGCTGAAGAGGACGTCCTTGGAGGTCAGCGGCGTGCCGTCGCTCCACGTGATGCCCGACTTGAGCTTGATGGTCCAGGTCTTGGCGTCCGGGCTGGCCGTGATGGATTCGGCGAGACGCATCTGCGCGGCGCCGGTCTCGTCATAGGCTGCCAGGAAGTCCCACTGGAGTTCCATCGCCAGGGAGTCGCCGCCCGTGCCGCTTTCGCTCCACGGGTAGAACGACGTGAACTGCTGGTAGAGGTGGACGGTGAGCGTCCCGCCGCCGGCAGGCGTCGGTGCAGCCGTCGGGGCTGCCGTGGGGGCAGCCGTCGGGGCTGCGGTCGCCGGGGCTGCGGTCGCCGGAGCTGCTGTCGCAGGGGCTGCGGTCGCCGGAGCTGCGGTCGCAGGAGCTGCGGTCGCAGGAGCTGCGGTAGGTGCGGGAGTCGCCGCACTGGAGCACGCCCCAAAGATGATCGCGGCCGTCGCGGCCAGCGCCATCAGGGGTCGAGCACGCTGAATCACGAACCCTCCTCCCCTCGGCGCGCGCGCGGGCGCCCACCGAGTCTGCTGATATGACAGCGGGTGTCGCGCCAACCCTGACCGGGCAGGTGCGGTCGGCCCGCAGGCGGACGATACGCGATCGGCGGAGCCGCTGTCGAGATAGTATGTTTGCCCGACCGTTCGACGGCGGCATGGCCCTCAGGTCTGCCCGTCGCACCGCTGTGAGGCACTCCGTCCGATGCCCGACGCCGGCCACCTCCTGGAAGTCCGTGACCTGCGGACGCAGTTCTTCACGCGCGATGGTGTGGTCCAGGCAGTTCGTGGCGTCTCGTTCCACGTGGACCGCGGGGAAGCCCTGGCGATCGTCGGCGAATCGGGCTGCGGCAAGAGTGTGACTGCGCTCTCGATCATGGGCCTCGTCCCCCATCCCGGCCGTGTCGTGGGTGGCGAGGCCTGGTACGGCGGACAGGACCAGCTGAAGCTCTCCGAGTCGGAGCGCCAGAAGATCCGCGGCAACGAGATCGCGATGATCTTCCAGGACCCCATCTCCTACCTCAACCCGGTCATGACGATCGGGCGGCAGATCACGGAACCGCTGGAGATCCACCGCGGGATGAGCCACAAAGCGGCCCGCAAGCGCGCCATCGAGCTCATGGAGCTGGTGGGAATCCCCGCGGCGGCCTCCCGCGTGGACAGCTACCCGCACCAGTTTTCGGGCGGGATGCGCCAGCGCGTGATGATCGCGATGGCCCTCAGCTGCGACCCCAAGCTCCTGATCGCGGACGAGCCCACCACCGCCCTCGACGTCACGATCCAGGCCCAGATCCTCGAACTGCTCCAGCGGCTGCGCGCAGAACTGGGCATGGCGCTGATCCTCATCACCCATGACCTGGGAGTGGTGGCGGGCATCGTGGACCGCGTCAACGTCATGTATGCGGGGTACGTCGTGGAGACGGCCCCCGTCGCCGAGACCTTCCGCGACCCGCGCCACCCGTACAGCCTTGGCCTGATGGCCTCCATCCCACGACTCGATCAGGTGCGCGGCGACCGCCTCCGCCCAATCCAGGGCGCGCCGCCGGACCTCATCGACACCACGCCCGGGTGTCCCTTCCAGCCGCGCTGCCCGTATTCCGCAACGGCCTGCCTGGAGGCAAACCCCGCCCTGGAGGAGGCCGCGAGCGGCCACTCGGCGGCGTGCTGGGTGGACGTGCGGACCGCACCGCGCCACGAACCTGGCGATGTGCCGGCCCACCAGCCCACGACAGGGCCGTCCCGCCGGGCCCAGGCCGCTCCGGTCGCCGAAACGGCGGGCGCCAGATGACCGCGATGACGGGGGGCCCGGGCGGGACGACGCCGGCGGCGGGCGATGAGCTGCTGCGGGTGGAGCACCTGACGATGTTCTTCCCCGTGCGGAAGGGCATCCTCCAGCGACGCGCGGGCTGGGTCCGCGCGGTGGACGACGTCAGCTTCACCGTCCGCCGCGGCGAGACGCTGGGACTGGTCGGCGAATCCGGCTGCGGAAAGAGCACCGCGGGGCGCGCCATCCTCCAGCTCTACAAGCCCACGAGCGGGTCGGTGTTCTACGAGGGCCAGGAGCTCACGAAGGCGAGTTCGTCGGAGATGCGCAAACGGCGCCGCGACATGCAGATCGTGTTCCAGGACCCGTACGCGAGCCTGAACTCGCGCC
>JANPDJ010000158.1:0-14307 GCA_031431395.1 Chloroflexota bacterium
GCTGCAGAAGGCCTTCAGCGGACCGCTTGAGCTGAAGCGCCGGATCGGTACCCTGGACGCTGCGCGCATCGCCGCGATGGACCCGGAGGCGCTTGAGGCGGCGTTCAGGAATCGCCCCGCGCTCCACCGGTTCCCGGGCAACATGGCTCACCGGACGCAGGAACTGTGCGTCGTGATTGCCCGCGACTACGACAACGATGCTGCCAGCATCTGGCGAAATGCCGCGGACGGGCAGGCGCTGAAGAAGCGGCTGCTCGGGCTGCCCGGTTTCGGGGAGATGAAGGTCGCCACCCTCATCGCCATCCTCGGCAAGCGCCTCGGCGTCCGACCGCCCGGCTGGGAAGACGTCGCCCCCTCCCACATGACGCTCGGGGACGTGGACTCGCCCGAAACGCTGAAGATCTACCAGGACGGCAAGCGGGCCTACAAGGCGGCCATGCGCGAGGCGGAGGCGTCCGGGCTCGGCACGGCCTCCGCACAGGATCGGGCGGGCGCCGCGGCGATGGCCGCGATCGAGCAGGCCGACCGGACGCACTGATCACGGCGAGCCTGCAGGTTCGACCGCCCGGCCACAGCCGGCTGTCATCCCCGGGCGGTCACCATCGCCTTGAACAGGTGAGCAAGCTCGGCGTCCGGGTCGTCCGTCAGGCCCGTGTGGACTTCGGTCGGCTGGACGATCGTGCTGCTGGGAGCAACCAGCCAGTGGAATCGCTCGGGGGGTCCCAGGTGGGCGATAGGCCCCGCAGTCGGGTCACCGGCGGCGATACGGACGATTGCGTCGAGGTGCCGGCGCACGGTGTCCGGGTCGCAGTCGGGGGCCAGGGCGCGCAGCAGGCCCTCGTCGAGGTGCGTCATCGCGCCGATGAAGCGGTGCGGCCGGCTGTGCAGGACGATCCCGGCGTTGAAGCGCTCGCCGCGCTCTACGCGGGGAACCACGACGATGACGGCGTATTCGAACGGCTCGCGGATCGTGGCCGCGGGGCTGGCCGGATCAGGCGATTCGGGCACGGTCGGCCTCCTCGACGAAGGGGCGCGGCGCCTCGAGGCGCCGCGCCAGGTAGTCCACGTACCGGCGCCGCGCCATGGTGATGTCCTCTGGACCCCCGGCAGTGCCCGGTTCCTCGAGCCAGGCATCCGGCACCAGGTCCACGATCCGTCCCACGAGATCCGGGGTCACCTGCGGTGCCAGACGCGCATCGGCCTCCGCGATGGAGCTCGCGAAGGGCAGCAGGACATGGTCTCCGATCAGGGTGAATGGCCGGCGGGCGTGGGGATCTGCGTCGCGCCACGTGTGCTGGATGTACAAGGCGGCTCCGTGATCGATGAGCCACACCCGGCCGTGCCAGACGAGCAGGTTGGTGTTCTTCGGGGTCCGGTCCACGTTGGTGACCAGTGCATCGAACCACACGATGTCGGCCGCCACGTCCGGCGCGGGCGCCGGACCAACGGCCGGCACGAACGGCAGCGCCCCGGGCAGGAAGTCCAGCCCGAGATTGAGGCCCGGGCTGCGATCGAGCAGGTCGTGGACCTCCACGTCCGGCTCGGCACGACCAAGGACCGGGTCGATCTCGACGAACACGATTTCCGGGACGAGGAGGCCCAGGTGACGGCCGATCTCGCCGGCGACCAGCTCAGCCACGAGCGCCTTCGGCCCTTGCCCCGCGCCCCGGAACTTCACCACGTACAGCCCGTCGTCATCGGCCTCGACGAGTCCGGGGAGTGATCCGCCCTCTCGAAGCTTCGTCACGTAGCGGGTGGCCGTCACGGTTCGCACCGGAGGAGTGTATGGACGCGGGCAGGGCAGGATCTTGCGAGCTGCGATATCGTTGCGTCAGCAACCACATTGTCACGCCTCTGCGACACACAGATTGAAGAACGGACCCATGGACGAAGCCATTCGCCGGGCGCTCGCGCGCCGTAACGTCATCGATATCACCACCACCGGGCGTCGGACGGGCCAGTCCCGCCGCATCGAGATCGTCTTCCATTCGTTCGATAGGCGGATCTACATCACCGGGATGCCCACCGAAACGAAGCGCGCATGGCTGGCAAACCTGGAGGAGAACCCCGCCTTCACGTTCCACTTCAAGGGCAACGTGGGGACGCCCGTGGCGGACCTGCCGGCCGTCGCGCGGGTCATCACGGACGAGCCGGAGCGTCGAGCCGTGCTCGCCCGGGTGATCGACACGGCCTGGCACCAGCAGGACCTGGACACGATGGTCCGCCTGAGCCCGCTGATCGAGGTCACGGTCGAGGACCTCGCCGCCTGACGAGAGACGGCGCCCCTCGCGGCGCTGCGCTCCTCGCGGCACCGCGCCCCGGGCCTACAATCCCGCCATGTTCGAAGGCGCAGTTCGAAGCGGCACGGGCGTCAGGATCCGCTCGAACGTGCCCGTCGCCATGCGCGACGGCGTCGCCCTCTCGACGGACCTGTTCGTGCCGGACGGCACCGGTCCCTTTCCCACGGTGCTCGTGCGGACCCCCTACGACAACACCCAGCCCGGCCTTGTGGCCCGCGCCCGTCATCTCGCGGACGCCGGCTACGCGGTGGCGCTCCAGGATGTCCGCGGTCGCTTCGACTCCGAGGGGATCTACGTGCCGTTCCGGAACGAGGGTCCGGACGGGTTCGACACGCAGGAGTGGGTGGGCGCCCAGCCCTGGTCCAACGGCCGCATCGGCATGATCGGCGGGTCCTACGAGGGCTGGACGCAGTGGACGACGATGCCCCTCGGCAGCCGCTTCCTGACGGCAACCGTGCCAAGCGTGATGGCCACCAGCCTGCATCGCGGTCTGGTCTATCGCGGCGGCGCACTTAATCTCGGCGTGCTCCTCACCTGGGGACTGCGGACCAGCGGCCATACGCGCCAGCGGGTGGACGACCTCGACTGGACGGAGGCGTTCCGCACGCTGCCCCTGTCGCGCACGGCGATGGCTGCGGCCCAGGACATCCCGCACTGGCGCGACTGGCTCGCCAACGAAGCCGAGAGCGACTGGTGGGCTCCGTTCGACCTCGATTCGCACTGGGAATCCGTGTCCACGCCCGCCCTGCTGACCGGCGGCTGGTACGACCTGTACTCGAGCGACACGTTCGCGAGCTTCGCCGGCCTGCGCGCGCGTGGAACCGGCAATGCCCGCCGGAGCCGTGTCGTCGTCGGGCCGTGGCCGCACGCCCTGAGCACCTCGACAATGACGGGCGGCGTGGACTTCGGCGCCCGATCCATGGTGGACCTCGAGGGCCTGGAGGGCCGTTGGCTGGACCGCTGGCTGCGGGACATGCGCAATGGCGTGGAAGACGAGGCGCCCGTGCGGCTCTTCGTCATGGGATCCAACCAGTGGCGCGACGCGCCGGGCTGGCCGCTGCCGGACACCGAATTCCAGCCGTGGTACCTGCACTCCGGCGGCGCGGCGAACACCCTGCTGGGCGATGGGGCATTGTCGGCTGCCGTTCCGGCCGACGAGTCCGCCGACACCTTCACCTACGACCCGGACTACCCGGTCCAAACGCGCGGCGGCTGCAACTGCTGCCAGCCTGACCTGATCCCGTGGGGCCCGTACGACCAGCGCGACGTGGAGATGCGGTCCGACGTGCTCGTCTACACGAGCGCCCCGCTGGAGCGCGATCTGACCGTGATCGGCCCGGTCCGCGTGGTCCTGTGGGCGGCAACTGACGGACCCGACACGGACTGGACCGCGAAGCTGGTCGATGTGCGGCCGAGCGGGTTCGCGGCGAACCTGTGCGACGGGATCGTGCGTGGGCGGTGGCGACGGGCACTGACCGCCGATGCAAGCCAGGCGGACCGGCGGACGCCCGTCCCGCTGGAGGCCGGTCGCGCAGAACGGTACGAGATCGACCTCATGGTCACCGGCAACACGTTCCTCGCGGGGCACCGCATTCGCGTCGAGATTTCGTCGAGCAACTTCCCGCGCTTCGACCGCAACCCGAACACGGGCGCGCCCCTGGGCGCGAACGCCGAGGTCCGGCGGGCGCGACAGACCGTCCTGCACGACGCCTCGCACCCGTCGCACATCGTCCTGCCCGTCGTTCCCGGCTGATCCGGCGGCCGGCCCCGTGGCGGCGACACCTCGGACCTACGAGGATTTCAGGGCGACGTTCCGCTGGAGCATCCCGGAGCGCTTCAACATTGGGACGGCCACGATCGTGCACCACGCCGAGCGTCGGCCCAGGTCCGCGGCCCTCATCGTGGACGACGAGGCCGGAGCCGTCCGCACGTACACGTTTGCCGAGCTTCGCGGGCTCACCAGCAGGCTCGCCAATGCGTTCGTGGCGCAGGGTCTCCGGCCGGGCGACCGCGTGGCGATCCTCCTGCCTCAATCGGCAGAGACAGCGCTGGCACACGTCGCCGCCTATCGTGCCGGCCTGGTCGCCGTTCCGCTGTTCGTGTTGTTCGGTCCGGATTCGCTGGAATACCGCCTCCGGGATTCGGGCGCTCGACTCCTCGTCACGGACGAGGCCAACTGGCCCAAGGTCGCCGAGATCCGCGACCGCCTGCCCGACCTTGGGACGACGATCCTGGTGGGCGGACACGGCCTCGACGGCACGCTGGACTTCGACGAGGTCGTCGCCGCCGGTTCTGCCCACTTCCGGGGTCCGCAGACGCTCGCGGAGGATGCAGCGCTCCTCTCCTACACGTCGGGTACCACGGGTCCACCGAAGGGGGCGCTCCACGCGCACCGGTTCCTGCTCGGCCACATGCCCGGCGTCCTCATGCCGCAGGAGTTCCCTCCGCAACGGGGCGATCGCTTCTGGACGCCCGCAGACTGGGCCTGGATCGGCGGGCTCTACGACGTCCTGTTTCCCGCGTGGCTGCTGGGCCTGCCCGTGGTCGCGCACCGCGCCCGGAAGTTCGACCCGGAGCGGGCCATGGACCTGATGGCCCGCCACGACGTGCGCAACGTGTTCCTGCCGCCCACCGCGCTCAAGCTCATGCGCCAGTCCGGCGCCAAGGCGCCCGCGAACCTCCGGCTCCGCAGCGTCGGGAGTGGCGGCGAGACGCTGGGCGGCGAATTGCTGGACTGGGGCCGGGCCACCCTGGGGGTGACGATCAACGAGTTCTACGGCCAGACCGAGTGCAACCTCGTCCTCGCCAATTCGGCGGGGATGATGCCGGTGAAGCCGGGCTCGATGGGCCGGCCGGTCCCGGGTCACGAGGTGGCCGTCATCGCGGACGACGGCGAACCGCTGCCGGCCGGCGAGGTGGGGGAGATCGCGGTCAGGCGACCCGATCCGGTGATGTTCCTTGGTTACTGGAACCGTCCCGATGCGACGCGCGACAAGTTCACGGGGGACTGGATGCGCACGGGCGATCGCGGGTGGGCCGACGAGGACGGCTACTACTGGTACCAGGCCCGCAACGACGACCTGATCACGAGCGGCAGCTACCGCATCGGGCCCGGCGAGATCGAGGACTGCCTGCTCCGTCACCCGGCGGTGGCGATGGCGGCCGTGATCGGGGTGCCGGACCCGCTGCGCACCCAGATCGTCAAGGCGTTCGTGGTGCTGGCCCCGGGGGCCGTGGCGTCGCCAGCACTCACCGCGCAGATCCAGGACTTCGTCCGCACGCGCCTCGCGGCGCACGAGTACCCGCGCGAGATCGAGTACCTGGACGCACTGCCGATGACCGCGACCGGCAAGGTGATGCGGCGAGAACTACGGGCACGGGACTGATGCCGCCAGTCCTGGTGGCCGAACGTCCGGTCGGTCGACCGGACGTTCGGGCCGCTAGACTCCCCACACGATGAGTCTCGGCTGGGGAACGCGATTCCGGTCCAACGTCCGCGTCGCGATGCGCGACGGCGTGGAGTTGTCCACGGACCTCTACCTGCCGGATGGTCCCGGTCCGTTCCCCGTCGTCGTGAGCCGGACCCCGTACAACAACACGCTGCCCTGGATCGTCGCCAAGGGCCGGACGCTCGTGGACGCCGGGTACGCCGTCGCGATGCAGGACGTCCGCGGGCGCTTCGACTCGTACGGCGAATACGAACCGTTCCGCGACGAGGGCCCGGACAGCGTGGATACGATCGCGTGGCTTGCCGCGCAGCCCTGGTCCAGCGGCCGCGTGGGGATGTCCGGACGCTCCTACTCGGGCTGGACGCAGTGGACCGCGGCCGCGGAAGGCAGCTCCCACCTCGCCGCGATCGTGCCGCGGGTCATGGCCACGGACCTGCATCGCGGCCTCATCTGGCGGGGCGGTGCCCTCAACCTGGGCGTCCTGCTCACATGGGGCCTGAACACGAGCGGCCGGTCCATGCAGGAACTCTCGCCCGTGGACTGGGTGGAGGCGTTCCGCACGCTGCCCGTGGCCGCCGCCGCGGATGCCGCGTCCCAGGACCTGCCGTTCTGGCGCGACTGGCTGGCGCACCCGGCCCGGGACGCCTACTGGGAGGCCGTGGACTACGAGCGGCGCCATGCCGAGATGACCGTGCCGGCCCTGATCATGGGCGGCTGGTACGACCTGTACTCGGACGACGTGTTCCGCCAGTTCACCGCGATGCGGGCTGCGCCGTCGCCGGCCGCCCGGCACAGCCAGCTGATCGTGGGCGCCTGGCCGCATGCGCTCTCGGCCTCGACGAAGACCGGCTCGCTGGATTTCGGCGCACGCTCTCTCCTGGACCTCGAGGCGGCCGAACTGCGCTGGTACGACCGCTGGCTGAAGGGGATGCCCAACGGAGCCGAGGACGACGCGCCGCTGCGGATCTTCGTGATGGGCTCCAATGCCTGGCGCGAGGAGCGAGAGTGGCCGCTGGCCAGAACGGACTGGCAGCGCTGGTACCTCCATTCGGCCGGGCACGCCAACACCCTCGCCGGCGACGGGTCGCTCTCACCTGAGCCGCCCGCCGACGAGCCGGCCGACCGGTACGTCTACGACCCGGCCGTGCCGGTTCCCACGCACGGGGGCGGGAATTGCTGCTCGCCCGACATCGTGCCCTGGGGTCCCTACGACCAGCGCGACCTTGAGATGCGGCCGGACGTGCTCTGCTACACCAGCGAGCCGCTGGCGCAGCCGGTGGAGGTCACAGGGCCCATCACCGTGATTCTCTGGGCGGCGACTGACGCCACCGACACGGATTGGACGGGCAAGCTCGTGGATGTCTGGCCGAGCGGCCGGGCGATCAACCTCTGCGACGGCATTCTCCGGGCGAGGTTCCGCGACGGCCCCGGCGCAGAGCGGCTGCTGGAATCAGGCGAACTTGCGCGCTACGAGATCGACCTGATGGTGACCGGCAACACGTTCCTGCCCGGCCACCGGATCCGCATCGAGATCTCCTCGAGCAACTTCCCGCGATTCGACCGGAACCCGAACACGGGCGCTCCCATCGGGACGTCGGCGGAGGTGCGCCCAGCGCACCAGGCGGTCGTGCACGATGCCGCGCACCCGTCGCACGTGCTCCTGCCGGTCATCCCGGCCTGAGCCCCGTGGCGCGCTCTCAGGCGATGGACAGCACGCGGTAGCGGACGCTGCCGCGCGGGGTCTCCACCGCGGCGTCATCGCCCGCGGAGCGTCCCATCAGCGCCCTCCCCACCGGTGAGGCGGACGAGATGCGACCGTTGCGCGGGTCGGATTCGGCGGGGCCTACGACGGTGAACTCCGACTCCTCGCCATCCACCTCCACCAGGACCCGCGACCCGAGTGCCACCCGCGTGCCGTCCGTGGGCTGGATCACGACCGCGTGGCGGAGCTGCGCCTCCAGCGCCTGGACGCGACCCTCAAGGAAGGATTGCTCCTCGCGCGCCGAGGTGTAGTCGGCGTTCTCCTTGAGGTCGCCAAGCTCGCGTGCCTTCTTGATGCGATCGATCACGTCCGGCCGGCGCGTCTGCGTCAGATCGTGGTGCTCGGCAAGCAGGCGGGCGTGGCCGTCCGGCGTGAGCTCCACCACCGAGACGGGGGGTCGCCCAGCCCCTGCAGTCGCGGAGCTGATCCGGGTGGAGGGCACCGTACGCACTGCCGCCGGCCGACTGCGCGGCCGGGCGGCGGGTGGCGGCGTCACGTTCGTGCGACGCGTTGACCCGGTGCCGCGGGCTTCCGGCACGCCGTCGGCATCGCCGGGCGGGAGCTGCACCACGCGTGTCGGTGGGGGCGGGGCGACCTTCTCCTCCGGCGGAACCGCGCCCGTGATGCCCGTGTGCTTCCGCGAGCCCGACGGTGTCCGCAGGTTGGCGAACGGCAGGGCCACGGACTGGTCGTACAGCGCGGCGCGCTCTGCCGCCGGGACCGTGTCGCTGAACGCGGCGAGGAGCGCGTCCTCGTATTCCTCGGGCGCCTCCGTGTGCGCCCACCACACACGGAGGCCTTCGGCCCGCAGCGTCTTGAGCCATTGTGCGGACGGGTGCGGCCGCCGCTCTCCCAGGACGTGGTGCTCCAGCGCGGAGATGCGGCCACTGATGGACTGGTCCGTGGCGCCGACGAACAGGACCTGGCTGGAGGGTAGCCAGAACGCGGCAAGCCGTGCGACGAGCGCCTTCGAGGTGGGTCGTTCGCCGTCAAGCCGCAGGCCCGGGAGCCCTTCGATCCACTTTCCCACGATCGCGTGGTCGATGGGCGCACGCGGCAGGGGGGCCGGCAGTTCCACCACGTAGACGCCCGTTCCGGAGGCCCGGATGGGCCTCCCGAGGACACCCGGACCGTCGGGCATGAGTCCGACGGCGCGCAGGAGCGCGGCGCCGCTGATGTCAATCGTCATGCCACGATGATGCTGGAGTTTGCGCGAATTCGCCTGAGCCCGGGGCGGCCGTGGGTCCGGGGAGTTCCTTGAGCGTCAGGACTTGTTCTGACCACCCCCGAGGATGCTGCCAAGGTCGGGGAATCCGCCCTGGCCGCCGCCGAGATCGCCCAGGCCGCCCGTGCCTCCACCCGCCGGCAGGTTGCCGCCCGGCGTCAGGTGGTCGATGATCATCGGCAGGAAGGACGCGAGCAGCGGCAGCAGGGACTCGATCGACAGGCCCGTGCTCTGGGCGAGCTGGGCGGTGGTGTCCGGGCCCAGCGCCACCCCAAGCTGTTGCGGATCAACGGGCTGGTTTGACCCCGTGGAGATCCACGAGTCCACGATGCCGCCAAGGCCACCGCTCCGGAGCGTCCCGACGAGGCCGTCCACGCCGCCTTTCGACGCGAACAGCTCCCCGACGGCAGTGGTCAGCCGGCCGGGGTCCAGGCCGCCGCTGCCGCCGGCCAGGCCCGAGAACATGTTGCCGAGGTCCATCCGGAGTCTCCTCTACGTTGCGGCGTCGCCCGGCGCGGCGACAGGAGGGATGGCCGGCGTCGCGACCCGGCGCTGCCGCCGCTGATCCCACAGGTCGTTGCAGAACGCCCCGAGTGCCACGAGGACCACGAGCAGCTTGACGATCCCGCCCACTCCAGGAAACGAGGTCACCACGACGACCATGGCTGACCCGATCGCCAACCGGATCGCGTCCGCCCATGGACCGTCGGAGATGGTGAGGAGCCGTCCGATGGCCATGCCCACGATGGCGTCAGCGACGAAGGCTGCGAAGACGATCACGCCGAGGCTCAGCCCGAGCCCGGCAACCACGGTGCCCACGATGTCGATGGCCACGACGCCGCTGAAGTCCAGCTGTCCGAAGATCAGGCCCACGATCAACATGAGGACGAGGAGGCCGAGGAGGGCGGCCACGTAGGCGAGGAGGGCGACGACGCCGACGCCCGACGCGGCCAGGGGCTGTCGCCTGACCCGCTCGACCGATGCCCGGAACAGGCGAGGGGCGAACCGCAGGAACGCCAGGCCAACGAGGACGACGACGATGTACTGGCGCAGCGCGTCAATGGCGAGGGCTGCCGTCCGGTCCGCCGCCGGGCGATCTGGCGGGGACGCCAGTGTCACCTGCTCGATGCCGCCAACGTTGCCGCGCCGGCGGTAGTCAGTGGCGGTGCCGGCGATTCCGCCGGCGACGTCACCTTCGAGGACCACGTCGGTGGCGGCGAACAGGACATCCTCGCGCACGCGACCGGCGCTGCCGAGGAAAAGGTCACTGCCCAGCACCGCGGCATCTTCGGCAACCTGGCCGTCGATGCGGATCTGCGCGCCGGCCGCGCGGAAGTCGCCGCCGACCGTGCCGGTCATGATGACTTCGCTGCCGGCCGCGAAGACGTCGCCCGTCACCGTCCCGTCGATGACGACGCGCGCCGCCGCGGTGACCAGGTCGCCGTTGACGGTCCCGGAGATCGTGACATTGCTCCCGAAGGCGTACAGGTCGTGGTCCACGGTGGTGCCCGTCGGGACCACGATCGTCTCGCCCGTGAACAGCTTGTCGAGGGGATTCGGCCCCTGCGCGAGAACAGAAACCGTTGCGGCAAGGGCAATCGCGATGCCGGCCGCCAATGCAAGCAGGCGGCGGGTGGCGCGCCTCATGCGGTCATTCCCTCTTTCGCGCTGTTCATTCGGAACCTCCCGGGGTCAGGAACGGGGGCCGCCCCCAGAGCCGCGATCGCGCAGGAAGCGCTCGATCTCGCTGATGAGGTCATCGCCGGATGGCAGGCGCGATTCGTCCACCATACCCTCCAGCCGCTCCACGTAGGCGCGGGTTGTTTCGTCCGCGCCCGTCGCGAGGTCCAGGCGTGACCGCAGCTGTCGTGCCTCTTCCTCGAGCTCGCCCAGGTTGACATCTTCGTCCAGGTGCCGGCCCACGGCGCGGATCAGCTCGATGGCGGCGCCGGGATAGGGGCCCGAAACGTAGTGGGGGATCTGCGCGTAGTAGCCGATGGCGGGGATGCCTGCACGTGAGACCGCGTGGTCGAGCACAGAGATGCACGCGGCCGGGACGCGCAGGGTACCGGCCGGGCCGGCTGCGATGTCGCCGCGCAGGAGCCCCGGGCGCGACGCGGTGCCGAGGACCGGGACCGGGCGCGTATGGGGAACCGCAGCCGGGATCGCGCCCAGGCTGATCCACTCCGCGATGTCGAGCCGTTGAGCGAGCTCCACGGCCGCATCCGCCAGTTCGTGCCACCGGTAGTCCGGCTCCGGGCCGCTCAGGACCAGGACATCGTGGTCTCCGATGCGGGACCTGCGGATCACGAGTTCCGGCCAGGTGAGTTCCATGGGCCGGCCGTCCACGATCTCCAGCGTCGGGCGGCGCGCGCGATAGTCGAACAGCTGATCCGGATCGAATGTGACCAGCACCTCGCCGTTCTCGACGAGCTGGTTGGCGGCCGTGGTGGATGCCGATCCCGCGTCGATCCAGCTGTCGAACGCGGCGACGAGCGTGGGCGCGATCAGGTCCAGGGGTTCGTTCAGGCGGTAGATGGTCACGCTGCAAGCATACGGTCACCGGGGTGACGGACCGGGCGCGGGTGGCCCAAGATTGACGCGTGACTCGTCTTCGCTACGTCGCCCTGGGTGATTCGTACACGATCGGCACGGCCGCGATCGATGGCGAGGACTGGCCGAGGCAGCTGGTGGACCGCATGGCGGCCGGCTCCGGCGCGGATGGACCCGGGCTTGACCTTGTTGCCAACCTGGGCGTGAACGGGTTCACCTCGCAGGACGTGATCGACGAGACCCTGCCGCGACTCGCCGCGCTTCGCCCGGAATTTGTCTCGCTCCTCGTGGGCGTGAACGACGTCGTCCAGGGTGTGCCGGCGGACGCGTATGCCGCGCGCCTCCAGCTCATGCTCGACGCGCTCCTGGCACAGCTCCCGGCGGTCCGGATCGTGACCGTCGCCACGCCGGACTACACGGTCACGCCGCACGGGGGCTCGTTCGGCGAACCGCACGTCCGATCTGCCGCCATCAGGGCCAGCAACGACATCCTGCGCGCCACGGCCGGCGCCCGCGGGATTGCCTTCGTGGACATCCTCGACCTGTCACTTCGCGCGGCGGGGGACCGCTCGCTGGTTGCGCGCGACGGCCTTCACCCCAGCGGTGCGCAGTACACGCTCTGGGTGGACAGGATCGAGCCGGTGGTCCGGCGGCTGCTGGCGGAGTAGCAGGGGGCAGCGAGCGGCGGACACGGTCGCCGGCGGCCCGGTGACCCGGATTGCCGGCAGCTCCCACGGCCCGGGGCCTCCGCGGGACGGCCTCAGAACCGGCCGTCGCGCTTCTGGAACCCGGTCGGCTTGTCCAGGAGGGATCCGCCCGAAGTCAGCCACGCGGCCGTCCAGGCGAGGAGTTCCGCCAGCGGGACGGACGGCGGCCCGAAGATCCCGACGGCCCGTGATGCGTTGCTGAGCAGCGCGGTGGGCGATTCTGTGCCGGTGAACACGGGTGGTGGCGCGCCGAGGAGGGGGGCGAGACGGGTGGCGAGGTCGCGGACGGTCGCCGTCTCGGGTCCCGTCACGTTGAGGATCAGGGGTGGGCTGGCCGCCCGGGTGAATGACGCCAGCGTCTGTGCGTTGGAATCGCCCTGCCAGATCACGTTGACGTGGCCCATTGCGAGGTCGATCGGCCGGCGCTCCAGCACCTTCCGGGCGAGGTCCGTGACCACCCCGTAGCGGAGGGCGTTGGCGTAATTCAGGCGGATCAGCGCGACGGGAGTTCCGCGCCGCTCCGATTCGTAGGTGAAGAGGCGCTCCCGACCCAGGCAGGAGATGGCGTATTCGCCGACGGGTGCCACCGGGTCGCCTTCGCGCGAGCCGCCGGAATCGATCGCCTCCAGCGGGTAGACGTTGCCCGTGGAGAGCGCGACGATGCGGCTCGCGGCGAACCGCCGCGCGACAAGACCGGGCAGGAAGGTGTTCATCGCCCAGGTCGCCGGCTCGTTGCCGGTGCTTCCGAACTTCATCCCGGCGAGGAACAGGACATTGGCGGCGTCGGGCAGCGCATCGAGCGCCCCGTCGTCGAGCAGGTCGGAGGCGATCGTCTCGATGCCTGCGCGCTCGAACGGGCCGGTCGCGCCGGGCTTCTCGAATCGCGAGACCGCGATCACGCGTCGGTCGGCATGGCCGGCCGCATCGAATGCCCTGCGGGCCATCGCGGCGAGGCTCCAGCCCATCTTGCCGCCGGCGCCGAGCACCAGGAGGTCACCGGGCACCGCGGCAAGCGCATCGACCACGAACGCCGGTGGACGCGAGAGACGCTCGTCGAGGCCCGCTTCGGTGATGGGCGGCGTCATGCGTGCCGTGTCATGCCGTGTGCCTACCCCGTGCGACGGTACGTGAACCCGCCGAGACTGAACGACCCTGACGAGGGGTCGAACGCCAGGTCCTCCCCAGCTGCGCGCCCGGTGAGGACGCGGAAGGCCCCGTCGCGACCGGCGATGGGCTCCAGGACCGCCGGCGTGTGCAGCGGGAAGGCACGGGCCGGCGACGTGAAGCGCAGCGCCCCGTCACGCCACTCGAGGTCCATCACGATCCCGGGCTCGGTCCGGTAGCGACCCGTGAACGAGCGCAGGGTGGCCGGCGCCGCGGCCGGGGGCGAAACCGCCGGGCGTGGCCACGAACGGGCGGCCGTTCCGCCGATGGCGAGGTCGAGCAACTCGAAGGCGAGTTCCGAGGCCGCGGTGGTGGGCCAGAGGTTCGTGAGCACGATCACCCCGGTCATCGACGGCCGGTGGAATCCCACGCTGGTGTTGAACCCGTGGACGCTGCCCCCGTGGTTGTGGAAGACGTGCTCGCCGATGCGGGTCACCCGCCACGCGAGGCACTGGCCGGCGATGAGGTCCGGTTCCACGTAGAGCGGGCGGAACGATTCGGCGTGCGCGGCCGCGCCCAGGATGCGCCGCCCGTCGCGAGCCAGGCCGTCGCCGCGCAACTGGAATGCCACCCATTCCGCCAGGTCGTGCGTGTTCGTGTAGAGCTGCCCGGCAGAGGTGAGCCCGCAGAGGGATGCCACCGGGGCGGGCACCGGGCGGTCGCTGTACTCCCCGGGCGAGTAGCCGGTCATGACCAGCGGCTGCCGGCGGTCGTCCGGCGCGAACGTGGAGTCGTTCATGCCCAGGGGGTCGAAGATCTCGGCCTGGACGTACTCCGCGTACGGCCGACCGCTCCGCCTGGCGACCACCTCTCCCAGCAGTGCGAACGCGAGATTGGAGTACTTGAAGGCCGAATCCGCCCGGATCACCACGGCCGTCTCCGGCAGCGCCCCAAGCAGGGCCTCGGACGAGGGGAACGCGGGCCCGTCCGGGCCACCCCACTCCGTGGGCGGCGATTCGGTCACGAGCCCAGAGCGGTGCGTGAGCAGCCGCCGAATGGTGACGTCCACGCGCCGTCCGCCCGTCTCCCGCACTGCGCCGAATTCCGGCACGTGCACCTCGATCGGGTCGTCCAGCGAGAGCAGCCCGCGATCGAGCAGCTGGAGGATGGCGGTCGCGGTGAAGGTCTTGGTCACCGAGGCCACGCG
>JANPDJ010000159.1:0-2188 GCA_031431395.1 Chloroflexota bacterium
TGTGGCGCCGGAGCTCGGCGAGGTCGGCCTCGGTGAGAATCGCCCGGGCCCGGGCGTCGCGGGCGGCGGCGCCGAGCTGGTCGGGATCGGCGCCGGCCCGAGCGGCGTCGAGGAGTGCCCGCCGCGCGGTGCTCACCCACAGCCCGTCGCGGAGCGTCCGGTCGGCGGTGGCACCGTGGCGCGAGCGGTGGAGCGTGACGCCAGGGCGCGGGCGGAGTCGCGAGGTCTCGGGGATCGTGAGGTGCGTGGTGGCGGGGATGATGTCCGACAGGCCGAGCAGGACGAGGGCCGTGTCGTGGCTGAAGGTACCGAACGGCGCGTGGGTCTGAAGCGCGTACAGGTCGTCGTCGGGTCCGGCCGGCCAGTGGGGCAGGCGATACAGGCCGTGGCCGACGCGCAACGCCGACCCGTGCTGGGCGCGCCAGGTCAGCGCCCGCCGGCTGATGCCATAGCGCGCGGCCTCGGCGGTGGTGAAGTAGCCGTGCTGCTCACCGGCGACAGCGAGCAGATCATCCCATGACATGCGCTGATGTTACGCACGCCGTAACAATCCGGCAAGGCCGTCCGGCAGGGGCGGGGCTTCGACCTCGACGTGCCTCTCGCCCGTACGCATCTCGCTTGCCGCGCAGGGCGTCGGCGGCCTACGGTCACGGGCACGCGGGATCGACGGGCGGGCCGGGCAACGAAGAAGCCGGAGACCAGCGGAGTCCGACTTCAGAGTGTCTCGAGTTTGGTCGGGGCGAGAGGATTTGAACCTCCGACCTCATCGTCCCGAACGATGCGCGCTGCCAAGCTGCGCCACGCCCCGACCGTAGGCGATCCGTCGCGGACCGGGCGCGATCATATCAAAGCGGCCACCGTGGGCCCTGGGAGGAACCGGGACGCACCGGGACGCCGCGAGGAGGTCAACCCGTTGCGGCGACAGGCGACGTAACGGCCTGCCCATGGCCGGAGGGCCATACTGGCCAGCATGCGAATCCTCGTGATCGGTGCAAGCGGGTATGTCGGCGGTCGCCTCGTGCCACTCCTGGCCCGGCTCGGGCACGAGCTGACACTGGCAGGCCGCGACCCGGGTGTCCTCGCGGACCACTTCCCCGGGACGCGGGCCCTTCGCGCGGACCTCCTCGATCCCGCCACGCTCCCTCCCGCACTGGCAGGCATCGAGGTCGCGTACTACCTGGCCCACGCGATGGGCGGCGGCGAGGCGGGGTTCGCGGAACGTGACCTGCGGGCAGCCCGATCGTTCGCCCAGGCGGCAGCCGCGGCCGGCGTCGCGCGGATCGTGTACCTGGGCGGGCTCGGCGACGACGCGGCCAACCTCTCGCATCACCTCGCCAGCCGCCACGAGACCGGCGCCGAACTGGCCCGCCACGGCGTCCCGGTCACGGAGTTCCGGGCGGCGATCGTCATCGGCTCCGGGAGCGCGTCCTTCGAGATCCTCCGCCACCTGACGGAACGGCTGCCGGTGATGATCACCCCACGCTGGGTCTCGACGCGATGCCAGCCGATCGGGATCCGCGACGTCCTCGCCTACCTCGCCGGCGCCATCGACCATCCCGAGATCACCGGGGTGGTGGAGATCGGCGGGCCGGACATCCTCTCCTACGGGCAGATGATGATGCGGTACGCGCACATCCGCGGCCTGCGACGCCTGATGATCCCAGTCCCGGTCCTCACGCCGAGGCTCAGTTCCTACTGGGTCAACCTGATCTCGCCGGTGCCGTCGAACATCGCCAGGCCGTTGATCGAGGGCCTCCGTAACGAGGTCATCGTCCGCCACCCGGAACCGGCGCGGGCCTTCGGGATCACCCCCGCGAGCTACGACCGGGCGCTGGAACTGGCGATGGACCGCTCCACCGGCGGCGAGATGGAGTCCACGTGGTTCGATGCGCTCCGCGCGCCCGATCGCGAGAAGCTCACCTCGCTCGAATCGCGGGAGGGCATGATCATCGACCGCCGGGCGCAGCGCGTGTCGGCGTCCGCGGAGCAGGTCTTCGCGGCCGTGGAGCATGTCGGCGGTGAGGCCGGCTGGCCATACGCCAACGCCCTGTGGCGCATCCGCGGCCTGGGTGACCGGATCGTCGGAGGCGTGGGCATGCGCCTGGGGCGCCGGGATCCGAACAGGCTCCGGGTGGGCGATGCGCTGGACTTCTGGCGCGTCGAAGAAATCCGCCGACCTGACGTCCTG
>JANPDJ010000160.1:0-1747 GCA_031431395.1 Chloroflexota bacterium
CGGACGGGCACGGCGCAGCAGGTCCGCGAGGCCCTGGCAGAGACGGAGCCCTCCGACCATTGAACAACGGTCGACACGCACATACGCCGCGGCTCGGGCGGCACTGAGTCCGGCTCGACGTGCCGACCTGGAGGACGCGGAGGCTGACATTCTCGCGGCGCATGCCGCCGGGCTGAGAGGCTTCCCTGACGTGGTACCGGCGCCGGGCCCCCGGTAGCCCTCTGAGATCGCGCTCGATGGCCAGACAGGTCAACCCAGGCTGAGCGTCCTCTCTCCGGGTAGGCACAATTCGAGTGGGAGCGCCCAACGCGGCTGGCCCAGAATGGCTCCAGCGGGACTTGGGCCGGAACAATTGACGCCGAACCGACCTTGGTTTGTCGGACCGGCCGGAGGGCCTCCGGGAACTCGCCGACTGGCCTCGGGAGACAGCTACCCGCTGGCGGGCGGCAGAGCTGGCGGGGCCTCGGGCCGGGGACCGACTCGGAATGAGAGCGTCCGCTTGTGCTCGCCGTTGATGATGATCTCGGCCGAATACCAACCCTGGGCGGGCAAGCCCACATTCCGCAGATCAAGAGCCACCGGCAGAAACGACGGTTCGTGGACGTCCGTGTCCGGTCCGGCGCTCGCCTGGAATCCAGCCTGCACCTTCGCGATCGGGACGCCGTCGGCGCTGATCAGGTCGATGACGAGTTCGTGCGGTCTGTCTCGCTCAGTTCGGTGAAGTTCGAGGAGGAGTGCCAGGCACACGCCTAACGGCGCCGGGTACTCAGTCCTGAAGACCCTCGTAATCCCCGCAGCGACCATGAAGAGCAGGTTGTCGCGGGTCTCGGCGAAGTCGCACAAGAGGGCCGTGTTGACTTGGACCATCAGGCCCCGACGAGCTCCAGCGCCTTCGAGACGCGCGACTCTGCTGAGGCTTCGCCCGCGGGCTCGAGCAAGCCCGTGTGATCGATGGCCGTCGAATCGCCGCCGGTCGTTGGCTGGTCGGCCACCAGATTGAACCTGATCACGACGGCGTCGGTAAGACCCTGCTCGTCGCGCAGGTCCAGTACGGCCTCGCGGGCCAGGAACTCAAGCTCCTGGAGGCTGTCAGCGGCGATCGACAGGGTTGGATGGCTGTCGGTCTTCGCCCACCACGCGACGGACCCGTCCTGGAGGGCGTCGATGTGGACGTCGATCGTGATCATGGCTCGTTCCCCTTGCTCGGTCCTACCAGCGCCCGGGCTGTCTCCTCCGACAGGCCGATCTGCCCGACAAGAATGTCGCGAATCAGGCCTCCTGGCAATTCCTGCCGATCGTGGAAGCTGAGATGCAGGGTCGGTCGACCGTCCGCCTTCATTGTGCGGTGCGAACCTGCCTGACGCGTCACCGCGTAGTCAAGTGGCGCGCGCTCAAGGATGCGACGAAGTTCGGGCCAGCGCAGCGAGGGAAATCGGTCCAATGGCCAGCCCAATCGTACTGGGTCACATGCATGCCGGATACGGCCGCAGCGCGTCCCTGTCCCGACCCCCGATCGTGCTCGTACACGTCCAAGCGCGACCCGGCCTGGCGGACAGTCAGAGTCTTGTGATGGTCCGATGCAGGACGTCGAGGAGCCGCTGGAGGCGCACGTCGGCCGCCGCGACGACACGTCCGACCGCCGCGCAGCACGTGCGGCGGAGAAAGCCCGCCTGGCCCAATAGCGAGGTGCTCGGAAGGCTGCCCGTGATGATCAACACCGCGAACGGCTGATGTGATGGCAGGGCAG
>JANPDJ010000161.1:0-18948 GCA_031431395.1 Chloroflexota bacterium
GAATCGGCCATCTTCGACCCCGTGAACATCCGGCGAACCGGGCAACGGTATGCCCTGCGCTCCGAGGCGAGTCTTCGGTTCGAGAAGGGCCAGGAATTCTCGCTGGCGCGCGTGGGCGCGGACCGGGTCGCCCAGTTCCTCGCGGAATGGGCCGGCGGGTCGGTGGCGCCGGGGCGGGTTGACACCGCGGCCGCCGAACCGGATCGAACACGCGTCGCCTTTCGCCCGGCGCGGGTCAACCGCCTGCTGGGATCGGCCATCCCGGCCGCCGAGCAAACAGATCTGCTGGTCCGCGTGGGGATCCAGACGGAACCTGCGCCGCCCGGCACCCCCATCGTCGTCAGCGGGCCGCCCACGCCGCATGTGATCGAGACCGCTCCCGAGGAAGCCGCCGGGATCCTGGTCGCCCTGGTGCCGACGTGGCGGCGCGACCTGGCCATCGAGATGGACGTCGCCGAAGAGGTGGCGCGTGTTCGCGGCTACGAGCAGACACCGGGCACGCTGCCGGATACGCCGATGCCCTCCTTCCGGCCGTCGCCGCTCCAGGTGCGCGATGAACTGCGCGAAGCTCTCGCCGGCGCGGGGCTGTCAGAGGTGGTTACGCACGCCCTGGTCGCCCCGGAGCGCGACGAGCGTCTCAACTGGCCGGTGGCCGCGGCAAATGGCGTGATCGGGGAAGGCAGCGCCGCCTGGGACACGATTCGCGTCGTGAACCCGCTCTCCAGCCAGCACTCCGTGCTGCGGCGCGACCTGATCGGCAGCCTGCTGGACGTCCTCTCGACGAACCTCCGACAGGGCCGCGATGATGTCGCGATCTTCGAGATCGGCAAGGGCTACGGCCTGGCGTCCGGCGCGACCCACGAATGGTGGCGCCTGGGAATCGTGGTCACCGGAGCGGCCGAGCCCCGTGCGTGGAACCGGCAGTTCCGGGCATACGACCACGACGACCTCAAGGGTATCGTGGAACTGGTGTGCCGCGAACTGGGCCTCGGCCACCCGGTCTACGAACCGTTCCGCGATGGGTACCCGCTTCATCCAGGTCGTGCAGCGCGTGTCGGCGCGATGCAATCGGACGGTGGCGGCCCGACCCTCGCGGGCATCGTTGGAGAGTTGCACCCCGGCGTCCTTGACGCCTGGGAAATCCGTTCCGAGCGGGTCGTGGCCGCAGAATTGGCCGTCTTCGGGCTGGGTGCCGGCCAGCTGCCCTGGGTGAAGGCGTCGCCTGTGCCGAGGTTCCCGGCCGTGGAACGCGACTTCGCCATCGTCGTGCCCGGGGATCGGCCGGCGGTCACCCTCGAGAACGCCATTCGTGACGCCGCGGGCGAGCTGCTGCGTGACGTTCGACTGTTCGATATCTACACCATGCCGGATGGCGGGCGCAGTCTTGCGTTCCGCGTCCAGTTCCAGGCGCACGATCGAACACTGGCGGAGAGCGAGATCGAAAGCGTCGTGGCGTCCGTTGTCAGGGCGTTGGAGGGATTGGGCGGCCGCCTGCGGACGTGATCGTCCGTATGCTCCAACGGACCTCGTGGTGCCTGCCGATCGCCCATCCGACCGATGGCCGCCGCGGAAGTACGGGTTACGGGGAACGCGACGGCTGATACGCTCACGGCCGGACGGACTCCTGGGCAGGCCCCGCGAGCGTCCGCAAACCGGTGGCCGAACCTGAATTACGAGAACCTCTTCGATCTCCTCGTGATGCTGCTGCTCATGGCCGCCTTCATCCTCGGCTACCTGCAGGGCAGTATCCGGCGGCTGCTCGGGATCGTCTCGGTCCTGTTTTCCTTCGTTCTCGCGGCCCAGGTTCGGGGGCCGCTGGGTGATTTCCTGATCGGCAACTGGACGCAGTTCCTGCCCGAGTACAGCCGGATGCTGGCGTTCGGCGTCGTGTTCTTCATCATCTCGCTTGCGTTCACACTGCTGATCCAGAACGTCTACGAGCGCAGTCCCGTGCTGCCGCGGTTCACCTACGTGGATCCGCTGCTCGGTGGGGTTTTGGGGATGGTCCAGGCGGGCATCATCATCGGGGCGGGCGTCATGATCCTGGACTCGTACTTCCTGGGTGTCGGAACCACGCTTCGACCGGCCGAGCTGCTGTTCCTCCGCGATTTCGCGCATGCCATCGACGTCTCACAGGCGGCCCGGATTTACCGGCACGACCTGATCCCGGCGTTCTTCGTCCTCCTGGGGGGCCTCATCCCCGAGGACGTCCGCGCCGTTTTTGCGAAATGAACCGCCCGGCCTGAGGGCGGCTGCGGTGTTCCCGCGCGGGCTGCTTGCGGAAGCGACGCTGGAGGCTGGACGCCAGCTCCTGGGTGCACGACTGGTCCGCGAGGACGCCGGCGGACTGCGCGTCGGCCGCATCGTGGAAGTGGAGGCGTACGTCGGCGTCGAGGATCTCGCGTCGCACGCCCGTTTCGGTCGAACGAACCGCAACGCGGTGATGTTCGGGCCGCCCGGGTGGGCCTACGTGTACCTTGTCTACGGGATGTACGAATGCCTCAACGTGGTTACAGAGCCTGCGGGCCAGCCGGCTGCGCTCCTCATCCGCGCCGTTGAGCCCATCGAGGGCGCGATTCTGATGCGCAATGCGCGCCTGCGGTGGGCTGCTCTTCGGAGCCACAATGCCGAGCGCGCGGCGGAGCGCCTCGGAGGCCTGCCGGATGACCGGCTGGCCAGCGGGCCGGGCCTGGTAACCCTGGCATTCGGCATCGGGCGCGCCGATTCCGGGTCGGACCTGTGCGATTCCCATGCGACCCTCCGGCTGGAGCGTCGAGGGGTCGGTGACCGCACGCCGCAGGTCGTCACGACGGAGCGTATCGGGATCGACTACGCGCCTGCGGCCTGGCGCGATCGTGCGTGGCGGCTCCTGGACGCCGGCAGTTCGTCAGTCTCCGGGCGCACGTCCGGTTCGGGTCGGCGGCCCGCACGCTGGACGTCGTGATGGACGCACGATCCGTCGCCCTCCTTGAGTTTCCCCAGGTCCGCGCCCGGCTTGCCGACCTGACCTCCTTCCCACCGAGCCGCCGGAAGGCAGAGGCGCTGGAGCCGGTTGCGGACCGCGTGCTTGTCGACCGCGGGCTCGACGAGACGGACCAGTGCCGGGACCTCCTGAGCGAACGCCCAAGCGTCGGGATCGGTGCCGCGCACGATATCGGACCATGGGTTGAACGGGCTGCGCGGGGCGGGCGCCTGGAATCTGCCCAGTTCATGGAGATCGCAGAAACGCTGGACGCAGTGGCGCGCCTGGGAGCGTCCCTTGCTGAAGAGCGGCGGCCCCTGCTCCGTGACGTCGCGCGAGACCTGCAGCCGCTGCCCGCGCTGCGGTCCACCCTGGCCCGCTCGTTCGACCCGATCGGCGAGTTGCTCGATACCGCGTCGCCGCGTCTCGGCGGACTTCGCGGGGCCGTCCGCGTCGCCTACGACCGGCTGCGACGGCGACTCGATCAGCTCGTCAATACCTCGGAACTGGGCAGTGCGCTCCAGGACGCGATCGTGACGCTGCGCAACGGGCGCTACGTGATCCCGATCAAGGCCGATGCGCGGAACCGCGTGAAGGGCATCGTCCACGATGCGTCGTCCAGCGGTCAGACGCTCTTCATGGAGCCCCTGGTCGCGGTGGAACTCGGGAATGCGTGGCGCGAGGCACAAGTGGCGGAACGCGTCGAGATCGAACGCATTCTCGACGAGCTGTCTGCCATGGTTGCGGCAAACGCGATGTCGCTGCGCGACTCGCTTGATGCCCTGGCACGTTTCGACTTCTGGGCGGCGAAGGCCCAGCTTGCGGCGGACATGGACGGCGTTCGCGCCGCAAGATCGCCCCGCGCAGAAGTGGTCCTGCTCAGCGCCCGTCATCCGGGACTCACTGGCAAGGTGGTCCCCATCGACATCCGGCTGGGACAGGGCTATAGCGCGCTCGTGGTGACGGGCCCGAATACCGGCGGCAAGACGGTCACACTGAGGACGCTCGGCCTGCTGAGCCTCATGAACCAGGCCGGCCTGCATGTGCCGGCGGCCGCCGGGACGAGCCTGCCGATCTTCCGTGACGTGTTCGCGGACATCGGCGACGAGCAATCCATCGCCCAGTCGCTATCGACGTTCTCCGGACATCTCCGCTCGATCATCCGGATCGTGGAGCAGGCGGGACCGGGAACCCTGGTGCTCCTCGACGAGCTTGGTGCCGGAACGGATCCCATGGAAGGCTCCGCCCTTGCGCAGGCCCTGCTGGACTTCTTCATCCGTGCGGGCGCCCTCGTGGCCGCCACGACGCATTACGCGGAGTTGAAGGCATACGCCCACACCACGCCCGACGCCCGCAACGCAGCCGTGGAGTTCGACATCGAGACGCTCTCGCCCACCTACCGGCTCACGATCGGCCTGCCCGGCGGCAGCCAGGCATTCGCGATCGCGGAGCGCCTGGGCCTTCCCGACGCGATCGTCCACGACGCGCGCTCGCGACTCACGGAGGGCCAGCAGGCGTTCGAGGCGACCCTGGCGTCGATCAAGGCAACGCAGGACGCCACCGCCGAAGCGCTGGATCGCGCGCGCGCCGCAGAGCGCCGGGCGGCGGAGGCGATGCACGGCGCGGACGAGGAGCGCCGGCGGGCGCGTCGCGAGCGTGATGATGCGGTTGCCGCGGCAAGGCTGGAGGCGGAGCGCCTCGTGAGCCAATTGCGCGAGGAGGTGCGCGCGACGCGCCTTGCGCTCGAGCGCCAGACCATCACCGCGCAGGGGATCGACCAGTCACTGGCGCGCGCTGAGGATCACCTGGGGCGCCTGCCCGAGCTTCCGGTGGTCCCGGCGCCCGTCGCGGTACGGCCGGCAGCCTGGCGACTGGGGGACCGCGCCCACAGCCGGAGTGGTGGCTGGGAAGGCCGGATCATCGCCCTGGAACGCGGTGGCCGGCGCGCGACCCTCGAATCAGGAGGGATTCGCGTCACCGTGGACATCGAGGACCTGGACCTGGCCGTCGGGACAGCACCCGGAGGGTCCACCAGCACAGGTCTGGCGGGCACGCAGCGGGCCGGTGCCGGGGAGTCAGCCCAGCCGGGCGGCTCTGCGTCGGCATCGGCCATCCGGTTGGACCGCGTTCGGAGCGTCGCTTCGTCGCTGGATCTCCGCGGCGCGAGGGTCGAGGAGGCGCTCGAACTCTTTGGGCGCTACCTGGATGACGCCGCGCTTGCCGGACTGGACAAGGTGCTGATCATCCACGGCATGGGTACGGGCGCCCTGCGCGACGCGGTCCGGGAGGCGGCCGCCGGCCATCCGCTCGTGAAGAGCCTGCGGCCGGGCGAACGAGGCGAGGGCGGCGACGGGGCAACCATCGTCAACCTCTAGAACCGGCCACGGCGCCGCGGCAGGGCGGCACGGCCCGATTTCAGACTGAGGCCTGCGGCACCGTGGGTTCGGGGGTTGGGCCGGGCGGTTTCGTGGGCTTTCCCGTGGGGGCCGCGCTTGGCTCCGGCGTAGGCTCCGGCGCCGGCGATTCCGTTGGAGGCGCCGCGGTGGGGCAGGGGATGGGCTGCCCGTTCTGGTCCAGCACGGGGGTTCCGTCCGGGTTGAGCACGATGCCACCCGGCGGGCAGTCGACGGACGGCGGCGAGGTGGGGCACGGGATGGGCTGACCGAACAGGTCGAGTGCGACCGTCCCGTCCGCATTCAGCTGGACTCCGCCCGGCGGGCAGGTACCCGAGTCGAAGCTGGGTGACGGCGACACAGGGCCCGGGGTGCACGTGTCCGTAGGCGGGAATGGTGCGCCCCAGCTGGCGCCGTATGGCTGGAAGCCGCCCTGGTAGAAGTAGGCCGTGGCGGTCTTCTTGTCCTTCGCCGGTCCACCGCGGACTCCTGCGCCCTTCTTGGCCCGGGCGATCCAGCCCTGGTCGGCTTTCTGCCAGATGGGGAACCCCGCTTCAACGCCGGACAGATCCAGGAAGCCCTGCGTCTCCATGGGACCGGCGCAGCCGTCTGCCCAGAGCATGCCCGTCGCGCTGTCCACGTCGATGCCGACCTTCGTGTCATCGCGTTTCGTCGGCACGGTGCCTTCGATAAAGAGCTCTTCGACGGTCTGTGTCGAGAAGGGTCCCGGAAGGAGTCCGGTCCATGCGTCCACGGTCGCACGCACGATGTTCGGCGGCTCCTCGAACGTGCCGGCGGGATGCGTCTTCACGACCTCGGTCAGGAATGCCTGGTACAGCGGTGCCGTGGACTCCAGCGAGAACACGCCCTTGGTCCTGGTGTTGTCGCTGTTACCCATCCACACGCCGATCGCGATGGCTGGAGCGTTGGGATCTTCCGGGGGCGCGAGGAACCCGTATGCCGAGAGGTCTTTGGTGTCGTTGGTCGTACCGGTCTTGAGGGCGGCATTCACATGAGCGCCCTTGGAAATGATCTCGAACTTGCCCCAGTAGGGGTTGACCGACGGGATGGTGTTGCCGGCGAGGATGTCCGACATCAGGAAGGCTGCCTGGGGGCTGACGACCTGGAAGCCCTTGATCCTGGCCGTGCGCGATGGGTAGATCTGGACACCCTCGGTGTCCACGATGGTGGCGATGGTGGTCTGGGGCATGAGGACCCCGCCGTTGGCGATCGCGCCGTACGCCGCCACGAGGTCCTTGGGATGCACTTCCAGCGTCCCCAGCGCGACAGACGAGCCCGGATCTATGCCCTCGGGGAACGTCAGGCCGAACCGGCGAGAAACGTCGAGCACGTGCTCCGGGGTGTTGATGATGGCGGCCTTGACGGCCGGGATGTTCAGCGAGAACTGGAGTGCCTGCCGCATGCGCAAGGGGCCGCGCTCCTGACCGTCGGCGTCCGTGGGGATGAAGCCGTCGGGAGGCGCACCCGGAGTGAAGTTGGTCGTGACGTCCATGAACATCGTGGCCGGGGTGATGGTCCGATCCTCGAAGCCAATGATGTAGTTGATGGGCTTCATCGCGGAACCCGGCTGCCGCCAGCCGTCGGCCAGGACGTCGAACTGCGGCTGGAACTGTTTGGACTTCACCGGCGAGTAGTACGAGGCGCTGCCCACGTAGGCCAGGATCTCGCCCGTCCGGTAGTCGATCGCAACCAGCGCACCGTTGTGGATGTTCTTCTCGCGCAGCTTGACGATCCAGTCCGCGTTGGTGATCCCGCGGCTCTTCAGGTAGGCCTCCGTGTTGGTCGCGTTGGGTCCGAGGACGGCAGCCTGGACCCATTTCTCGGCCGTCTGCTGCATCTTCCAGTCCAGCGTGGTGGTGACCCGGTAGCCGCCGGTATCCACCTTGTCGCAGTTGGACGGATCCTGCGGGCACAGGATTTCGGCCAGCTGCTTGCGCACCTGCCACACGAAGTGCGGAGCGCGCCAGTTGGCCAGGACCTGCGGCACGAGGATGACCGGTTCCTTCTTGGCGGCTTCCAGCTGGGCATCCGTGATGGCCCCGGTCTCGCCCACCGCGGTGAGCACCCGGTTGGCCTTCATCCGCTCAAGCACCAGGTTGCGCCGGACCACGATGGGCGAATCCGGCGGCACAACGAGGATCGTCTTGCCGTTGGCGTCAGTTTGCTGATCGGCGTTCTTGACGAGGTCGAAACTGCTGGGCGACTGCGGGATGGCGGCCAGAATGGCAGCCTGCGCAAGCGTGAGCTTCCTGAAGTCTGTCACTCCGAAGTAGCTCTTCGCGGCGGCAGCCACGCCGTAACTCTGGTTCCCGTAGAAATTCTGGTTGAGGTAGTACTCCATGATCTTCCGCTTGCCGGAATCCCCGGGGAATACTTCGGTCAGGCGGATGGACTGGATGATCTCCTTGATCTTGCGATCCACGTTGGAGCCGGCGAGGACGCTGTCCGGCAGCAGGCGAGCCCGCACCAGCTGCTGGGTGATCGTGGACGCGCCTCGTGACCGGCCGCGAATGGAGTCGTAGGCGGCGGAGACGATGGCCAGCGGGTCGAATCCGGCGTTGTCCCAGAACGTTCTGTCCTCGATGCTCGTCGTGGCATCGACCAGGATCCGGGGCATGTCGCTGAACTGGACGACCACGCGCTTCTGCTGCCCGAACCGCGCCAGCTCCACCTTGCCGGTGGAGTCGTAGACAACTGTCTGCTGGTCGAACGTGATCGCTTCCAGCAAGGTCTCCGGGTCGCCCAGGTCCCTGCTGTACACGGTGTAGCCGCTGACGGCAACCGTGAAGCCGATCAGGCCCACCAGGAGGAAGGTCCCGAAGAGCAGCAGGGGGATGGCGACGGCGATCTTGCTGGCGGTTCCCGCGCCGCTGCGGCGCCCGTTGCCGTTGCGCCGATGGCGCTGGCGCCGAGCGAGGCTGGTGTCCATTCGGTTGGCCACGATAGCATAGGACTGCCCGTTCGACCCCGAACGGGTGTTCGGATCGCACCGCCGCGCGGGCGACGAGCAACCACCAGGATGTCGTCGCACCGCCTCCCCGGGCGGGTGCGCATTCCAAGACGGAACACCGGGAGCCAGCGTGACGTCGACTGCCGAACAAGCCGGACGGGCGGACCTGACCACAGGCCTCGCTCGGGATCTGATCGAGGAACTCCGCTGGCGCGGGATGCTCCACCAGCACACACCGGGTCTGCCCGCGCGGCTGGCCCGGGGTCCCATCGCGGCGTACAACGGCTTCGATCCCACCGCGGATTCGCTCCACGTGGGTCACCTGGTCCCCGTCTTCGGGCTTCTGCACCTGCAGCGGCACGGCAACCGGCCAGTCGCCGTCGTCGGCGGCGGCACAGGCATGATCGGGGACCCGTCCGGCCGCTCGTCCGAACGGTCGCTCCTGGACCGGCAGGCGATCGTCCGCAACACGGCCGGCATCGGAGCCCAGCTGGCGCACTTCCTGGATTTCGCGCCGGGCCCCAGCGGGGCACTGCTCATCGACAACTATGAGTGGCTGGGCTCGTTCCTTCTCCTGGACTTCCTTCGGGACGTGGGCAAGCACTTCACGATCCCGTACATGCTCGCCAAGGATTCGGTCCAGACGCGGATCGAGGCCGGCCTGAGCTTCACGGAATTCAGCTACATGCTGCTCCAGTCCGCCGATTTCCTGCACCTCTACCGTGAGCTGGAGGTCGAGTTGCAGACGGGCGGTGCGGACCAGTGGGGCAACATCACCGCCGGCCTGGAGCTGATCAGGAAGGTGGAGGGGGCGGACGAGGCTGCCCAGCCCGCCCACGCCCTGAGCTACCCGCTCTTGCTCAGTACGAGCGGCCAGAAGTTCGGCAAGAGCGAGGGCCGCAGCGTCTGGCTGGATCCCGCCCGCACCAGCCCCTTCGAGTTCTACCAATACTGGATCGACGCCTCCGACCAGGACGTGGGCAAGCTCCTCCGGACGTTCACGTTGTTCGATCGGCCGTCGATCGAGGCACTCGAGGCGGAGCAGGCGGCGACGCCCGAACGTCGTCCGGCGCAGCGGGCACTGGCCTGGGATATCACGGCGCGGGTCCACGGCGCGACTGCGGCCGGAGAGGCGCGCCTGGCCTCGGAGGTGCGGTTCGCGTCGAAGATGCCCGATCGCGAGACGATGAAGAACGCCGCAAGGGATGCCGTCGTGCCAACCTCCGTCCGATCTGCGACCGAGTTCGCCGTTGCAAGCGCCATCGCGACGTCCAACTCGGAAGCACGCCGGTTGATCCAGCAGGGCGGACTCCGGATCAACGACGTGGTGATCACGGATCCCCTTGGAGCCATTCCGGATCCGATCGAAGGCGCCTGGTTCGTCCGCGCCGGCAAGAAGCGCCTGATCGTCGGTGTGCTGGAAGACCCCTCGTGAGCGGGCTCGTCCGGACTGTCCTCGGGGACGTGGAACCGTCCTCGCTGGGTGTCACGCTCGTTCACGAGCACCTCGTGGTCGACTGGGGAGAACTGACCGGCAAGCCGAAACTGCAGTTCGACTACGACGAAACCGTCGAACTGATCGCTGGCCGGCTCCGGGCGGCTGCCGCGGACGGCGTGGGCGCGATCGGCGAGTGCACGCCCATCGGGGCCGGGCGCTACGTGGACGTCATGGTGGACGTCGCGCGCAGGTCCGGCGTGGCGATCGTGGGCGCAACGGGCTTCTTCCACGAGGGCTGGACGCCCATCCATCCCGTCGCACGGGACCTCTCGGTGGATGCCCTGGCGGACCTCTATACCCGTGAGCTCACGGAGGGCATGGGTGCGACAACCGTTCGCGCCGGACTGATCAAATGCGCCACGGGCGAGGGCAGTATCGGCCCGCTCGAGGAGAAGATGCTGCGGGCAACCGCGCGGGCGCACCGTGTCACGAATGCCCCCATCGTCGCCCATATCACCGATTCGCTGGAGGCCGAGCAGCTCGACATCTTCGAGTCGGAGGGTGTCCCGCCGGCGCGGATCTGCATCAGCCACGTGGGGGGCGGTGAGGGCTGGCAGAAGCGGATGCTGGCAGCGCTGCGGCGCGGCGCCAATGTCAGCGTGGACATGATCTCGTACGGCTTCGCCCCGGACGAGCAGCGGATCGACGTTGCGCGAACGGCGCTCGACGCGGGCTACCTCCGGCAGGTGATGCTCGCGCACGACGCCCTCGTGGTGCAGAGCGGCCCGGAGACGATGTTCGGGATCGGGCCCAGCGACTTCGGCTACATCCCCCGGGTGTTCGTGCCGAAGCTGCGGGACGCCACCGGCCTCAGCGACCAGGACGTGCGCATCATCCTTGAGGAGAACCCGCAGCGCTTCCTGGCCGGCTTCTGAGGTCCGCCGCGTAGACGCCCAGGACCTTGGTGGGGAAGCGCGCCTGGCGCTCCAGCACCAGGCCGATCCGTGACGCAACGTGCTGGGAGGCGACGTTCCGGGGATCGATGAGTGCCACCACGCGATTCAGCCCGAGGTGGTCGCGCGCGAAATCGCGGCATGCGGCGGCCGCTTCCGTCGCGAGGCCCCTGCCCCAGTATTCCTGGAGCAACTGGTAGCCCACCTCGATCTCCGCGGTTCCCTCGACGTTCTGCACAGTCAGGCCGCACTCGCCCACGAATTCGCCCGTCTCCCGGAGGGTGAGGAGCCACAGGCCGAAGCCGCGGTCGCGGTACATGCCCAGGTTCCAGTCGATCCACGCGCGGACCGCGGCGCTGTCGAACGGCGCCGTGTACACCCACATGACGGCGGGGTCACCCAGCAGCCGCTCGAGCTGCGACTGGTCCTCGTGGGTCATCTCGTGGAAGGCCAGGCGTGCGGTGGGCGGCGGGCAGGCCACGCGTTGGCCCGCTACCGGGCGTGACGGGTTCTGAGGACGTCCAGCGCCGCGGCGGGCGCCAGTCCGCGCTCCGCGAGCAGCACCAGCAGGTGGAACAGCAGATCCGCCGTCTCACCTGCGAGCTCGTCCCGCCGGCCCGCTGCCGCCGGCCCATCGCCGGCCGCCTCGACGTTCTTCGCTGCGAGGAGCACCTCCGTGGCCTCCTCCGTAACCTTGCGCGTCACCGCGTCGACGCCGCCGGCCAGGAGCTTTGCCGTGTAGGAACCAGCCGGACGGGTTGCCGCACGTTCCTGGATGGTGGACCAGAGTTCCTCAAGCCAGGCGAAACCCTGGCCGCGCTCCTCGGTCGAACCGTCCGGGTCGAAGCAGCTGCGGGTTCCCCGATGACACGTGGGACCGACCGGATCAGCGGTCACCAGCAGGGCGTCGCCGTCGCAGTCCACCGCGATCGTGCGCAGCCGGAGCACGTTTCCGCTGCTCTCGCCCTTCTTCCAGAGCCTGTCGCGCGACCGGGAGTGGAAATGCACCTCGCCGGTCGCGACGGTCGCGGCGAGCGCCTCCGCGTCCATGTAAGCGACCATGAGCACCCGGCCGTCCAGGGCATCCTGGACGACGGCCGGGACGAGGCCGTCCCTGCCCCACTTGACCGCGGACGAGTCAACAGAGACGGTCACGCGGCTGCCCCCTCGTCGAGCCGGACCGGAATGCCGGCCGCGGCCATCGCCGCCTTGACCCCGGCGATCGAGTGCATCCGGCGGTGGAAGATGGATGCCGCCAGAACGGCGTCGGCGTGACCCTCGCGCACCGCTGCGACGAAATCTGCGGGGCCGGCCGCGCCGCCCGAGGCGACCAGCGGCACGGTGACCCGGTCGCTGATCGCGCGCAGGAGGTCCGTGTCGAAGCCGGAGCGGGTGCCGTCCCGATCGATCGACGTGACCAGCAACTCCCCGGCGCCCAACGTCGCGGCGCGTGCGGCCCAATCGAGCGCGTCGAACCCCGTGGCGAGGCGTCCGCCGCGGACGTAGACCTCCCACGCGACGGGACTGCCTGCTGGCAGGTCCGTGCGCCGCTTCGCGTCGATGGCGACCACGACTGCCTGCCGCCCGAAGCGTCGTGCGCACCGCTTGATCAGGTCCGGGTCTGCCACGGCTGCGGTGTTCAGCGACACCTTGTCTGCGCCCGCGCGGAGCACGTCGCGCATCTCGTTCACGTGCCGCACGCCACCGCCCACGGTCAGGGGGATGAATGCACGACGGGCGGTGCGCTCCACGATGTCGAGCAGCGTCCCGCGCCCTTCGGGTGCCGCGGTGATGTCGAGGAACACGAGTTCATCGGCGCCCTCCCGCGCATACCGTTCGGCAAGCTCGGGCGGGTCTCCCTCGTCCACGAGGTCGATGAAGTTCGTGCCCTTCACGACTCGGCCGTTGGCCACGTCGAGGCAGGGGATCACGCGATGGCAGAGCATCAGCGCGCCCCCGTCCCGGCCGCGACGAGTTCACGGGATGCGCCGGTATCGCCCAGCGAGCGGACAAAGTTGCCGATCATGCGCAGTCCGTCGCGCCCGCTCCGCTCCGGATGGAACTGGACGCCGGCCATGCGGCCGCGAGCGACTGCGCTGACGAACCGGCCGCCGTGCTCGGTTTCCGCGAGCGCCATGCCGCCGGCCTCCGGTCCCTCGGGAACGCCGGCATACGAGTGGACGAAGTAGAAGTTGGCCTGTGGTGAAATGCCGTCGAACAGGGGATGATCGCGAAGGACCTCCACCTGGTTCCAGCCGATGTGCGGGAGGCGAGGGGCCCCTTCCAGCAGCGACGTCCGGCCGGAGATCAGGCCGAATGTCCGGGCGCCGTCCTCGTCGCTGCCCTCGAAGAGCAGTTGCAAGCCGAGGCAGATCCCCAGGAACGGCCGATCGTCGGCGAGCCACGCCAGGACGGGCTCGAGGAGCCGGCGGCGGCGCAGGCGGTTCATCGCGGGGGCAGCCGCGCCCACGCCCGGCACGATGAGGCCGTCAAGGCCCGCGAGGGCCTCCGGGCGATGGGCAAGGACGACGTCCGCCCCGACAGCCTGAAGGGCCTGGCCGATGCTGACAAGGTTGCCGGCCCCGTAGTCCACCACGCCGATGCGCGGTGGCCGGGCCGCGGGTCCCGGTGCCGTCATCCCAGCGAGCCCTTGGTGGATGCAACCCCGGTCCGCCGCGGATCGATTTCGCAGGCCACTCGCATCGCCCGCGCAAGGGCCTTGAAGGCAGCCTCCGCCAGGTGGTGGTCGTTGCGACCCGTGCCCGTCAGGTGCAGGGTGGTGCCCGCGGTGCGCGCGAAGGATTCCAGCGCATGCGGGATCAGCTGGAGTGGCAGGGCGCCCACCCGCTCGCCGCGGAACGGGAGGTCGAGCACGGCATACGGTCGGCCGCCGACATCCACGACGGCCTGGGCGAGGGCCTCATCCATCGGCACCATGGCGCTGCCGAACCGGTTGATGGCAGCGCGATCGCCGAGCGCCTCGTTGAACGCGGCACCCAGCACGAGCGCGACATCCTCCACCGTGTGGTGCTCATCCACCTCGATGTCACCGGTCGCGGCGATGTCGAGATCGAACAGGCCGTGGTGACCGAACGCGGTGAGCAGGTGGTCGTAGAAGCCGACACCGGTGCGCGCGGAGGCACGGCCCGTCCCGTCGAGGGCCAGGCGGACGGTGATATTCGTCTCGCGGGTTTCCCGTGCGACCGTGACTGAGCGAGGAGCGGACTCGAGCACCTTGAGCGAGCCCAGGGCTGTGGTCATGTGGCGGTCTCCTCGGCGGCGATCTCGCGGGCGGCGGTGATCAGGCGATCGTTCTCGTGCGGGGCGCGAACCGTGAAGCGCAGGAACACATTCAGGGGATGCCCCTGGGGGAACGTGCGGGGGACGAGGCCGCGCCGGAGCATCCCGTCTGCCGTTCGCTCCGCTCGTTCTGGCGTTCCGAGGTCCACCAGGAGGAAATTCGTAACGCTGGGCCCCACGCGCCATCCGATCGCCGATAGATCGGCGGCCAGACGCACGCGCTGGGCTTCGATGCGTTCAATGTTCTCCTCGAGCGCCTCCTGGTCGAGGAGAGCGGCCGTGACAACGGCCGCCGAAACGGTCGAGACCGAGGCGGGGGGCCGGTACGGTTCCATCTTCTCGAGAGTCGCGCGGCGGGCGATCGCGAAGCCCACCCGCAGGCCCGCGAGCGCATAGGCCTTGCTCGCCGTGCGGATGATGACCAGGTCGGGATACGTGTCCAGCAGTGGGATCGCGGACGTACCGCTGAATTCCGCGTACGCCTCGTCCACCACGACTGCCGGCGGGCGCCGCCCATCGGCCGCGGCGTCGGCCGCGAGGCCGCCGAGGAGCGTCCGGATGGTGCCCGGCGCTTCGGCAAGGCCGGTGGGATTGTTGGGATCGCAGATCCAGACCAGGTCGGCCTGGCGCGCCGCGGCCCGGATGGCCGGGATGTCCAGGGCATAGCGGTCCCCGGCGCCAAGTCTCGAGACCAGGATCGCGGAAGCACCTCGCTGCTCTGTGACCACCCGGTACATCGAATACGTGGGGATCGTGACGACAGCGCTCTTGCCGGCCGCCAGGAATGCCTTGGCGGTGATATCGAGCACCTCGTCGGCGCCGGCCCCCACGAGGACCTCCGCCGGCTCAACGCCGTACACCGCGGCGGCCGCCTCGGAGAGGAGCCTGTAGTCGGAGGGCGGATATTCCGAGAGGTTCACCTCGAACGTGTTCGCTGCGAGGATGCGCCCAACCAGTTCGGGGGATGTGGGCGACGTGTTGACGTCGAAGCGGACGATCCGGCTCACGGGAACGCCGTACTTCCGGGCGACGGCCTCAATCGTGGCTTCCCACGAGTAAGCGGCAGGTCCCGTGGGCGAGGCCATGGTCATGGGCGTGGCCATCCTGATCGGCGTGGCGCTCATGTCCGGGCTCCGGTCGAAGCGGGGTTGCGCGGGTTTCCGTCGTCGTCCGCGAAGCGGACGTCCACGGCCGCGCGGTGCGCGTGCAGCCCCTCCGCGTCTGCAATGGCGGTGATCGTGGGGGCAAGTGCGGCCAGGCCGCTGCGAGTCAACCGCTGGACCTGGATGAACTTGCCGAACTGTTCGACGGACAGGGCGCCTGAGGCGCGCGCGAGCCCGCCCGTCGGGAGGACGTGGTTCGCGCCCGTGGCGTAGTCGCCGGCCGATTCGGGCGACCAGCGGCCAACGAACAGGCTGCCCGCGTTGCGAATCCGCGCGACGGCCGGCTCCAGGTCTTCCTCGCGCAGTTCCACGGAGAGGTGCTCGGGGCCGTAGCCGTTCACGAAGGCGATCGCCGTTTCGAGGTCCGGGGCGACCACGATGCGGCCGTGATCCGCCAGCGAGTGCTCCAGGATGGCAGCCCGCGGCTCCCTGCGGAGCCGGTCGTTGAGACAGGCCTCCACCGCGTCGGCGGTGGCGGTGTCCATCGTCACGAGGATCGCGGGGGAGTCCGGACCGTGTTCGGCCTGGGTCAGCAGGTCCGCCGCCACGACATTCGGGTTTGCGGTCGCGTCGGCCAGGACGAGGCCCTCCGAAGGGCCTGCGGGCAGATCGATGCCCACCTCGCCGGCCAGTTCGAGTTTGGCGGCCGTGACCCACGTGCTGCCGGGTCCCACGATGCGGTCGACGGGCGAAAGGCCCTCCTCCGGCAGTCCGAAGGCCAGCGCGGCGATTGCCTGTGCGCCGCCGGCGACGAAAACCGTTTCGATCCCGAGCAGGGCCGCTGTGGCCAGCACCACCGGATCCACGGATCCCGACGGGCCGACGGGGGACGCCACGATGATCCGCTCGACACCGGCTACCTGGGCCGGAACCACCGTCATCACCAGCGAGGAGGGCAGGGGAGCGGTCCCGCCGGGGACGTAGCAGCCCACGCTCACAAGGGCCGTCCAGCGGCGCTCGATGTCCACTCCCTCGACGATCGTGGTGTGGGTTGTCCGGGGCAGCTGCGTTTCGGCAAAGCGCCGGACATTCTCAATCGCGGCCTCGAGTGCGCGACGAAGGTCCTCGTCCAGGCCGTTCAGCGCTGCCTCAAGGTCGGCTCGTTCGAGGATGAGGCGCCCGTCCGGCAGGCCGCCGCCCACGCGTGCGTTGATCGCCCGGACGGCAGCAGCGCCACCGCTGCGAACGTCTTGAAGAATCCCGCGCACGATTTCCCGCACGCGGGGATCCGGCACGGCACTCCGGCGGAACAGGTCGTCGCGCTCCCGTGCCACCGCGGGGTCCGAATCGGCTGCCCCGAGATCCAGCCGCCGGAGCACGAGCGTTGCCACCGGCATCACGGGACGATCTTCTCGATGGGCAGCACGAGAATGCCCGAGGCTCCCGCGGCCTTGAGCCGCGGAAGGAGTCCCCAGACGGCGTCCGCGTCCACGACCGAGTGGATGGCGATCATCCCGGCGTGGGCCAGCGGGATCACGGACGGCGATTCGAGGCCGGGCAGGAGATCCTCGAGTTCCGCAAGCTTGGCCGCTGGGGCATTCATCATGAGGTACTTCTTGCCCCGGGCCGCGATGACGGCCGAGAGCATCGTGTCGATGGCGGCCAGGGCCTCTGCGCGGTCACGCTGGGCGCCGGGGTTGGAGACGAGGATCGCCTGCGAAACGAGGACGTCGCCGATAGGCCGCAGCCCGTTCATCACCAGCGTGGAGCCGGTGGAGACGAGGTCCACGATGGCGTCGGCCAGGCCGAGTCGTGGCGCGACCTCGACGGCACCAGAGATGGGGACGATCTCCACCTCGATCCCGCGGTCGGCGAAGAATCGCCGAGCGATGTTGGGGTGAGCCGTCGCAACCCTAGCCCCGGCGATCTCCGCGACCGTCTGCACACCCGACTCTGCCGGCACGGCCGCCGCAAGGCGGCATCGCCCAAAGCCGAGGTCCCGGACCCTGGGGAGTTCCACGCCCGATTCGGCGAGCAGATCGACTCCGGTGACCCCGAGATCGGCCACGCCGTCCCGCACGAACTCCACGATGTCATTGGTGCGGACGAAGAGAATGTCGAGGTCGAAGTTCTGGACGCGCGCGACCAGGCTGCGATCCCGCTCCTCGAAGACCAGGCCCGCGTCGTGCAAGAGCGCGAGCGTTGGCTCCACGAGTCGGCCCTTGTTCGGCACGGCCAGACGAAGACGGCCGTCGCCCTTGCGATCCGGGACGGCGGCAACCCACCGTGTCTGCGTTGCGGTCAAGATTCGACTCCCATGGGGTACTGCTCGCGGTCGCGGGCTGCGCGATCTGTGGCGAGACGATCCAGCATCAGGCGGTAGCCGCCCTCGCCGTGCTGCAGCCAGCTGTTGATCCTCGTGATGGTTGCGGTGCTGGCGCCCGTCTGGCGTGAGATCTCCCCGTAGTGCAGGCCCCCCTCGAGCATGCGTACGACCGCCCAGCGCTGCGCCATGTCGCGGAGCTCGCCCAGGGTGCAGAGGTCGCGGAAGAACTCCTCTGCCTCCTCGGGGGTGCGCAGACGCAGGATTGCTTGGAAGAGGGCCTCGAGAGCTTCAGTTCGCCACGTGTCGCGGCCGGCGGTCATGATGCGTACCATCGTGTTGCGTGGTCAGAGGGGTTCCCGTGTGACCCTATTAGCATGCTAACACAATAGCAGGCTGTCAAGCGGAGCATGGATGTCGTTCGAGGTGATCCCGGCGATTGACCTGCGCGGAGGTCGCGTGGTCAGACTTCGTCGCGGGGAGTTCGACCAGGAAACCGCCTATGGCGAAGATCCCGCTGCACTCGCCACGGTCTTCGTGAATGCCGGCGCGCGCTGGCTGCACATCGTCGACCTCGACGGCGCCAGGGACGGGGAGCCGGCAAATCGCGGGGCCATTGCGTCGATCGTCGCGGCCATCGCCGATCGCGCCTCGGCGGAGGTTGCGGGGGGCCTCCGCACACCGGCGAACGTCGCCGATGCCGTGGTCGCCGGCGCCGCCCGGATCGTCGTGGGCACCGCGGCTCTCCGGGACCCAGCCTTCGCCGGCCGGCTCGTCGCCACGTACGGCGCGGATCGCGTGGTCGCCGCAATCGACGTCCGCGACGGACACGCCGTGGGAGAAGGCTGGCGCCACGGTGCCACGGGACCTCCGGCAGCGGAGGCGATCGCCGTGCTGGCCGACATGGGCATCGCGCTCTTCGAGGTCACCGCAATCAGCCGTGACGGCCTCCTCGAAGGTCCGGATCTCGACCTCCTCCGGTCGCTGGTCGCGATCGACCAGGGGAGCATTATCGCCTCGGGCGGGGTGTCCTCGTTGTCGGACATCCGGGCCGTCGCGGACCTGGGTTGCGAGGGGGCCATCCTGGGACGGGCGATCTACGAGGGCCGGATCGACCTCCGCGAGGCGATGGAGGTGGCTGCGACGCTCAATTGACCGTGGAGCCGGCGCGTGGAGCGTCCGGCGGCAGGCGCGCGGCCAGAACGACTCGACGGCCCGGAACGTCCGGCCGACTCAGTGCTCGCCGGCCGCGGCCTCCTTGCGATGCGCTTCGATCACCTTGTCCGCGATGTGCGCCGGAACGTCATCGTAGTGGTCGAGGACCGACGAGAACATGCCTCGGCCGGCCGTGATCGACCGGAGTTCCGTGGCGTAGGTGAACAGCTCCGCCTGCGGCACCTGCGCGTTGATGATCTGCATCCCGTCTTTCTGGTCGAGCCCGAGGACCCGCCCACGGCGGCCGATGAGATCGCGATTCACCTCGCCCATGTACTGCTCGGGCACGC
>JANPDJ010000162.1:0-8450 GCA_031431395.1 Chloroflexota bacterium
CATGCTCGACGCGTACGCGCGCGACATCATCCCGGCGCTCCGGAACGCGGAGGCAACGCGGACCTGATGATCCCGGGGCCAAGGAGCCCTGCCGGCCTCGCACGCCGCGGGCCGAGGCGCCCCGCCGGAACCCCAGCCCAGCGCGAGCAGCAGGAGGAGCGATGCGCACCCTGATCGTCAACGGGACGGTCGTGACGGCCGAGGGGTCGCACCGAGCCGATGTCCTGGTCGACGGCGAGCAGATCGCCGCGCTGGGCGATGACCTGCCCGCCAGGGGCCTGACGGCCGACGAGACGATCGACGCCGCCGGCAAATGGGTGATCCCGGGCGGCATCGACGTCCACACGCATATGGAGCTGCCGTTCGGCGGCACCTTCGCGAAGGACACGTTCGAATCCGGCACCCGCGCCGCCGCATTTGGCGGGACAACCACGATCATCGATTTCGCGGTGCAGTCGCGCGGCAGGTCACTCCGCGAGGGCCTCGACGCGTGGCACAGGAAGGCCCATGGCCGCGCGGTCGTGGACTACGGCTTCCACATGATCATGAGCGACGTCAACCACGCGACCCTCGCCGAGATGGACCTGCTCGTGGCTGAGGGCGTGCCCGACTTCAAGCTGTTCACGGCCTACCCGGGCGTCTTCTACAGCGACGACGCGGCCGTCTTCCGGGCGATGCAGCAGACCGCGAAGAACGGCGGGCTGATCATGATGCACGCGGAGAACGGCCCGGCAATCGACGTGGTGGCAGCGCAACTCGTGGCCGAGGGCCACACGGATCCGTACTACCACGGCGTGGCCCGTTACCCGGTCTTCGAGGGCGAGGCCACGAATCGCGTGATCCGGCTGGCCGAAGCCGCCCACGTACCCGTCTACATCGTCCACCTGTCCGCCCGCGATGCGCTGCACGAAGTACGGGCCGCTCGTGATCGCGGAACACAGGCGTTCGCCGAAACGTGTCCGCAGTACCTCTTCCTCTCACTTGACGACATGGGCAACGGGTTCGACGGCGCCAAGTTCGTCTGCTCGCCTCCGCTGAGGCCGGCAGATCACCAGCAGGACCTGTGGACGGGCCTCATCAAGGACGATCTGCAGGTGGTATCCACGGATCACTGCCCGTTCGACTTCCACGGGCAGAAGGAGATGGGCCGTGGCGACTTCCGGAGCATCCCCAACGGTCTGCCGGGCGTAGAGGATCGCCTGGACCTGCTCCACGACGGAGGCGTGGCGGCCGGCCGGATCTCACCCGAGCGGTGGGTGGAGATCGTGGCCACGGCCCCGGCGAAGCTGTTCGGGCTGTATCCCCGCAAGGGGGCGATCGCCGTTGGGTCCGATGCCGACATCGTCGTCTACGACCCCGCCGCCCTGCACGTGATCTCGGCGAAGACGCACCACATGAACGTGGACTACTCGTGCTACGAGGGTCGGACGGTACGCGGCCGCTCCGACGTCGTCCTCTCGCGAGGTTCCGTCGTGGTCCGCGACGGCGTGTTCCACGGCCGCGCTGGTTGGGGGCGCTTCCTGCGGCGCGACGCTTCGGACTACGCGCGGCTCAGCTGACGGGGGCCCACGGGCGCGCGCGTTGCGCGCTCGCCGGCCATCCGCGGACTCGCGCCGGGCCGGCCTCCTCAGGACTTGCGCCGGGATCGACGCGATTGACGCCGGCGGCTACCGGGTGCGCGGGAAGCCCAGATCCACCCTGGACGTGCCGGGGTCCGGCCACCGTGCGGTCACGACCTTCGCCCGCGTGTAGAACTGGACGCCCTCCGGGCCATACATGTGCAGGTCGCCGAAGAGCGAGCCCTTCCAGCCTCCGAAGGAGTAGTAGGCGACCGGGACCGGGATCGGGACGTTGATGCCGATCATTCCGGCCTGCGCCTCGAACTGGAACTGGCGTGCCGCGCCGCCGTCACGGGTGAAGATTGCCGCGCCGTTGCCGTACGGGTTGTCGTTCACCAGTCGCACCGCTTCGGCGTAGGAGGCCACGCGGACCACCTCCAGGACCGGCCCGAAGATCTCGTTGCGGTACGAGGCCATGTCCGGTGTGACATTGTCCAAGAGCGAAACGCCCAGGAAGAAGCCGTCGCCCGCGGCAATGGGTGCGTCACGTCCATCGGCCACAACGCGGGCCCCCTCGGCGGCCGCCCTGCCGATGTACGAAGCAACCTTGTCCCGGTGCTCGCGCGTGACCAGCGGGCCCATCTCGGAAGCGGCGTCGTCGCCTGGGCCCACGCGGATCTTCGGCAGCCGCCGGCCGATGGCCTCGACGAGCGGGTCGGCTGCGTCCCCGACGGCGACCACGACGGAGATCGCCATGCAGCGCTCGCCGGACGATCCGTACGCGGCGGAGACCGCTGCGTCGGCGGCCATCTCGATGTCGGCATCAGGCAGGACAACCATGTGGTTCTTCGCGCCACCCAGCGCCTGGACGCGCTTCCCATTCCGGGTGCCGGTCTCGTAGATGTGGCGCGCGATCGGCGTGGATCCGACGAAGGAGACAGCCCGAACGGCGGGGTGCTCCAGGAGGCGGTCCACCGCAATCCTGTCGCCGTGAACCACGCTGAAGACGCCCTCGGGCACCCCGGCCTCAGCCAGCAGCTCCGCGATGAACACGGATGCAGAGGGATCCTTCTCGGACGGCTTCAGCACGAACGCGTTGCCGCACGCGATGGCGTTCGCGAACATCCACATGGGCACCATCGCCGGGAAGTTGAAGGGCGTGATGCCCGCCACGACACCCAGGGGCTGGCGGACCTGGTACACGTCGACGCCGGCGCTCACCTGCTCGGAGTAGCCGCCTTTCAGGAGGTGCGGCACCCCGCAGGCGAACTCGAGGTTCTCGATGCCGCGGGCGACTTCACCCAGTGCATCGGACGGCACCTTGCCGTGTTCGGCGGTGATGAGCGCCGCGATCTCCCGGCGATGGCCCTCGACAAGGTTCCGGATCCGGAAGAGGATCTCGGTCCGCTTCGAGAGCGACGTGGCCCGCCACGCGGGTGCCGCCGCCGCAGCAGCTGCGACCGCCGCATCCACTTCGTCGGCGGAGGCGAAGGGGACGGTCTTCGTCTGGCGCCCTGTCGCCGGATCGAAGACCGGACCGCTCCGTCCGGACGCGCCGGCAACCGGCCGGCCGCCGATCCAGTGGTCGATCTGCGTCGGGTTCGGGGCGGCAGCCGCGTCTTTCGGCTCAGCTATTGCGGTCACTCGGCGAGCAACCTCCTCGTGCGTCCCGCCACGATAGCCGAAACCCGCGCCAAGACGGCGACGGCCGGCTCGGTGCTCCGGCCCGGCCCGGCCGCCGGCTCCCGCGGCCCCCGGGCCCGCCGCCGGCTCCCGCGACGCGCCACGTCCCTACGCGGGCAGCTTGTCGACCAGTTCCCTCACGGAAGCGGCGGACCTGGCGAACGCCGCCTGCTCATCGGCCGTGAGCCGGATCTCGATCACGCGCTCCATCCCGCCGGAGCCCAGCACCACGGGCACGCCAACGAACAACCCGGTGGTGCCGTACTCCCCGTCGAGGAGAACGGCGCACGGCAGCACGCGCTTGCGGTCCTGCAGGATCGATTCGACCATTTCGAACACGGACGCGGCCGGCGCGTAGAACGCGGAACCGGTCTTCAGCAGGGCCACCACTTCGGCGCCGCCGTTGCGGGTGCGATCCTCCAGCGCCCTGACGCGCTCGGCGGAGAGCAGTTCCGTGATGGGGATCCCGGCCACCGTGGAGTACCGCGCCAGCGGCACCATCGTGTCCCCGTGTCCGCCGAGGACGAAGGCATGCGTGTCCTCCACCGACACGCCCAACTCCTGCGCGATGAACGAGCGGAACCGCGCCGAATCGAGCACGCCGGCCATCCCCAGCACACGCTCGCGCGGGAAGCCCGACGCGCTCATGGCGACGTGGCACATGGCGTCGAGGGGGTTGGTGACGATGATGAGAATCGCATTGGGGGATTGCGCGGCCGAGGCGGCAACCACGGCCCGGACGATCCCGGCGTTCTTCATCAGCAGATCGTCGCGGCTCATCCCCGGCTGGCGCGCCAGCCCCGAGGTGACGACGATGATGTCCGAGCCTGCCGTGTCGGCGTAGTCATTCGTGCCGGTGATGCTTGCGTCGTGGCCCACCACGGGCGCGGCCTCCGCGAGGTCGAGCGCCTTGCCCTGCGGCATCCCTTCCACGATGTCGACCAGGACCACGTCGGCCAGACCTGCTTCGGCGATTCGCTGTGCGGCCGTCGCGCCGACATTCCCGGCACCGATGACCGTGACCTTGTTCCTGGACATGCCTGACCGGCCTCCTCCATGGCTCCCGGCTCGGCCGGGAGCGTGCGCGGGCGCCTGCGGGCGCGGGGCGCAACGACGTTCTTGCTGGACGCCCGACATTCTAGGCCCGTGGCGGCTCAGCGCACCCCGCTGGTTGAAGCTGACGGCGGATCCGCGGTCCCGTGCCGTCGGGTTCGTTCCGCTGCCGTGGGGTGCATCCCCGGCCGTGGCTCCCGCGCGGCAGGGGCGATGATCGCCGCCTATTTCCCTGCGCGGCGGGGCGAGGGTCACCGGCAGGATCGTGGGCAACGCTGGGGCCTGGGAGGCACCATGGGCCGCCATGGGCCGCCATGGGCCGCCGGCCGCGTCGCGATACCACCACCCAGTCACCGGACGACTAGTAGACGCCCGACCGCCGCGCCGCGACGATCTCCCGGTTGCTCTTCACGCACGAATCCGGCCCACGGGTGGCGCCGGCCGGCCGCTCCGGGAGGATACCAGTCACCACACGGCTGGGTGACGCCGAATCGGGACCCAGCGGCAGATTGCACCCACCCGGTGACTGCGTGACGGAAACACCGGCCGCGGTGGCACCCCCGAGCGGCCCCCGGGCGACCCCCGTGCCCGAAGACTCAGGCGCGATCGAGCGCTTGCCGCAGGTCCGCGATCAGGTCACTCACCGCCTCGATCCCGACCGACAACCGGACCAGGGCGGGGTCCACTTCCAGCGGGGACCCTGCGACCGACAGGTGCGTCATCGCCGCCGGAACCTCGATCAGCGATTCCACGCCGCCCAGCGACTCGCCCAGCGTGAACAGCCGGGTCGCCTCGCAGATCGCGACGGCTCGCTCGGCACCGCTGCGTCCCCCATGGGGCGCGGGCAGGAAGGACACCATGCCCCCACCCATCCGCATCTGGCGTTGGGCGACGGTCGCGCCTGAGCCGCTCACGGCCGAGCCGGGGCCGCCGGCGGCGCCCGAGCCGGGGTCCGACGCAACGTCCGCGCCCACTCCCCAACCGGCGCCCAGGCCCGGGTAGCGCACCTCGGCAATGTCGTCGCGTCCCGCGAGAAACTCGGCCACGGCGCGCGCGTTCGCGCTATGGCGTTCCATGCGCAGGTGCAGCGTACGAATGCCGCGAAGCACGAGGAAGCAGTCGAAGGGGCCGGGTACGCCACCCATGGCGTTCTGCAGGAAGCGCAGTCGGGCGGCGACCGTGTCGTCGTTCGTCAGCGCGACGCCGCTCACCGTGTCGCTGTGGCCGGCGAGGTACTTCGTGGCAGAGTGGAAGACGATGTCCGCCCCCAGGGCGAGCGGGTTCTGGATGGCGGGCGAGGCGAACGTGTTGTCCACCACGACCAGCGGACGCTCCGCGGCCGACTGCGCGGAGCGCTGGTGGACCACGGCGACCGCGCCGGCGATGTCGATGATCTTGAGGAGCGGATTCGTCGGTGTTTCGAACCAGACGAGACGCGTCGCGTCGCTCAATGCCTCCCAGAGCGCATCCGGGCCGGACGCAAGATCCACGTAGTTCGTCGTCACGCCCGAGGCGCGGTGCACCCGCTCGAAGTAGCGGTATGTGCCGCCGTAGACGTCATCACCCACCACGATTTCCTGGCCCGCGACCGCCAGCTGGGCGATGGCTGCGGTGGCAGCCGATCCGCTCGCAAACGCGATCCCGTGTTTCGCGCCCTCAAGGATCGCGACGGCCCGCTCCAGCCGCTCCCGCGTGGGGTTCTGCGACCGGCTGTACTCGTAGCCGCGCCGTGGGCGCCCGACGCCGTCCTGGGCGTACGTGCTGGTCTGGTAGATCGGCGGGGAGACCGCGCCTGTCAGTTCGTCGGGCTCCGCCCCGGCGTGGACCGCCAGGGTGTCGAATTCGAGCGAGGGCTGACGATCATCGGGTGGCATCGGTGGATCATGGCAGACCGGCGCCACTTCCGGGGCCGGCGCCGCGCCACGTCCGCCGCGCCACGTCCGGGGCCGGCGCCACGTCCGGCGCTCCGCGGGCGGGCTGCTAGCATCACGCCAGCCGCGCTCCAAGTCGGCCGGGTGCCGCCTCGCCCAGGGAGAAACGTGTCCGCGATGTCGTCCCGAATCGCCACCTGGCGGACCATTCTCAATACCGCGAACCTCCCGGTCGGCATGACGCGTCCCCCGGATGCGATCAGCAAGTGGCTGGTGATCACCCGCGCGGCGGTCTTCTCCATGACGGTCACGTCGGGCCTGATCGGCGGGCTGCTGGCCATCGGCGCGCAACGCCTCACCGGCGAGGTGGCCATCGAGTGGGGCTATCTCGGCCTGGCCATTCTCGGCCTCGTGGTGGCGCATGCCGCCAACAACATGATCAATGACTACTTCGATCTCGAGGGCGGGATCGACACCGAAGACTATGTCCGTGCGCTGTATGCGCCGCACCCGATCCTCTCGGGGTGGGTGTCGAAGCGCCAGCTGGGCATGGCGATCCTCCTTGCCAACGCCGTGGACGTCGCGATCATGCTGTACCTCGTCTCGGTGCGCGGTCCGCTCGTCGCGGTCTTCGCCCTCAGCGGCCTGTTCGTCTCGGTCTTCTACGTGGCACCGCCGATCCGCCTCAAGCACATCGGCCTGGGCGAGCCCGGCGTGTTCCTGGTCTGGGGTCCGCTGATGATCGGCGGGACGTTCTTCGTTGCGACCGGCACCGTGCCCGGCTGGGTCTGGCTGGCATCACTCCCCTACGCGATCCTGGTCACGACCGTCCTGTTTGGCAAGCACATCGACAAGATCGACGCGGATCGCAAGAAACACGTCCGGACGCTGCCCGTCATCCTTGGCGAGAAGACCGCGCGGCTGGTGGCGCAGGGTCTGATGGTCGCCTTCTACCCCATCGTGCTTGGGGCCGCAGCCGTGGGCTTCATCGGTCCGTGGGTGGGCCTCGTCGTGCTGTGCCTGCCGAGGCTCGTCACCGTTCTGCGGGCATTCTCACGGCCGCGACCCGACAGTCCGCCCCAGTCCTACGTGGGCTGGCCGCTCTGGTTCGTTGGCTTCGCCTTCATCCACACGCGCCGCGCCGGCGGCCTTCTCGTCCTGGGACTCGTGCTGAACGCGATCCTGCCGGTCCACCTGCCCTGGCTCGCGTAGCAGGCCGCCGGCCGACTGACGACCCGGACCGATTCGCGCCCGGGGCAGCTCAACCGGCCCGATGGGCCAGGTACTCCAGGACGTCGAGTTTCGTCAGGATCCCGATCGCGCTGCCGTCGCTGACGGCGACCAGGGCGGGAGAGTCGCCGGACAGGAACGCAAAGGCGTCGTCGAGCGTTGCGGCGGCATCCAGGAGCGGCAGCGGTCGCTCCATCACCTCGCCCACCGTCCGGTCCACGATGGCCGGGTTCCGGTACGCGCGGTCCAGCAGTCCCTTCTCGCTGATCGATCCCACCAGGCCTGCCACGTCCTGGCCCTCCGCGCGTTCACTCACGGGCATCTGGCTGATGCCGTGGGCCTGGAGCGTCTCGATTGCGTCGCCCACCCGCTCCGTGGTCCGCGCAAGGACAAGGACGGGTCGCTCGCCGGCGTGGTGCTGGTCGGCCAGGAGCTGTGAGATCCGGATGAGGCCGCCGGTGGTCGCCAGCAGGCCGTTGTTGCGCATCCACTCGTCGTTGTAGAGCTTGGAGAGGTAGTTGCGCCCGCCGTCCGGAAGGACAACGAGCACGACGGCGTCCGATCCGCCCGGGGTTTCCATGAGTTCACGCACCAGCGTGCGCACGGCCACGACCGCGGTCCCGCAGGACTCCCCGGCGAGGATGCCCTCTTCGCGCGTGATCCGCCGTGCCATCGCGAACGCGTCGCGGTCCGAGACCCGGACCCAGCGGTCCACGGTTGCCGGGTCGTACGTGCCCGGGAAGAAATCCTCGCCGACACCCTCCGTGAGGTAGGCACGCGCCGTGTCTCCCGAGAGCACGCTGCCCTCTGGGTCCGCCCCCACCACCACCAGGTCAGGCCTCTGCCGGCGGAGGTAGTGGACGATCCCGGAGATGGTCCCGCCCGTCCCCACGCTCGCCACCAGGTGCGTGACCCGGCCGTCTGTCTGCTGCCAGATCTCCGGGCCCGTCGTCGCCTCGTGGGCCTTCGGGTTCTCCGCGTTCCAGTACTGGTCGGGCTTGAAGGCGCCGGGGATGTCGCGCGCCAGGCGTGCCGCCACGGAGTAGTAGGAATC
>JANPDJ010000163.1:0-10872 GCA_031431395.1 Chloroflexota bacterium
CGGGCACGGCTTCGGGCGCGGTCCAGCGCGACTTCGGCCGACTCGGCTGGATGGCCCATCGACACCTCGGGCGAACCAACGGGCTCGGGTTCGAACGCCGCCGCAGCGCCATCCGCCGGGAGGTCAGGGTCGGCTCCGGTGGACAGCTCGATGGATTCGCCCGGGGTCGCCTCGGCTTCGGCCCAGAGACCGGCGGAGATCGCGGTGGGCGGGAGGGCGGCGGCAGCGGCTGCCTTGCGTCGCGAAGGACGCCGGGGGATCTCGGCTGCGGTCTGGATCTCGGCCGCTGTCTGCCCGCCAGCCCCGATCCTCGCATCACGGCGGACCCGCTCCAGCCGCTCGTCGATCAGGCGAGCCGTCTCGGGATCGTTGGCCAGAGCCTTGGCAGCGAGGGATCGCCGCCGGCGGACATACAGGATTCCGAGTGCGCCGACGACAAGCGCCGCGAGAAGGATCGCGAGTACTACGAAAAGACTTCCCTGGGCCATCGTTCCCTTCGGTCCGCCATGGGTGGCAGATTTCGGCGGATGCTAGCACGGCGAACGGTCGCACGACCGCGAGGACACCCGAGCCAGGGCGTCACGGGCTGCAGTACTGCTCCGGGTTGGTCGTCTCGCCCACGTTCGTGAAGAACGCGAGCATCTGGCTGATGTCAAGCGCCCCCTGGAGGAGGACTCGATCCCACACCAGGACCGCGAATGGCGTCCCCATCTGATCGAAGCGGGCGATCACGGGCGAGACCACGCCAGCGGGAAGTCCGCACCGCGGGCTGGTCGGAAAGGCGGCCGCCAACGTCCTCAGGGAGTCCATGGATCGTCCATCGCATCCTCCCCGGGCGCAGTTGTAGAGGATGACAACGCCACCGTGTTCAAGGTTGTGGATCCACCCCTGGGGCAAGACCGCGTCTCCCGGACCGTAGAACCGCGGCGCGATGGGACCCAGACCGTTGGAACTGTAGTGCTTGCCGGACGCCGGAGGGCAGGACGCATAGGTCACCGCCGTCCCCACCAGCACGTGGCCGTTGCCAATGTTCGCCAGCGGCTGCCCCGCGACCGGCGACCCGGCCGATGGCGACGGGGCGAGCGCGAGTTCGTCAAGGCAGATGACGAGCGGGTCAATGAGCCGGGTCAGAGCGGGGGGTGTTGCGACGGTCGCTGCGGGCGTCGGCGCCGGAGAGGCGGTGCCCGGCACAGGGGAAGGTGCGGCGGTGGCAGGCAGCACGCTCGACGAGGCGATGGGGCTCCGCCCCGACGCGGAGGCACTCGCCGGGTTGCTGGCTGACGGGGTGCCCGGTGACGACGCGCCGGTTCCGCACCCGGCCAGCAGGAGGACGACCAGCGTTCCACGAACAACGGCGGGCGCGTTCGTCGAGGTCAGGCGGGCCACGGCGCGAAGCGTACCCAAACGGAGCTCGGCATCACCGAAGCACTGCTCGAGGCACGCAGCCCGCCCGGCAGGGCACAATCGACCAGCACAGCGACGTTCGGGTGAGCCCGCAACCCAGTGAACCAAAGGCGCAGGTCCGTTGCGCCCTGGAAGGAGCCTGAGCCATGCACCGTGTCCTGGTCCTCGGCGGCGGATTCGGCGGCATTGCGACGGCGGTCGCTCTTCGCTCCCGGTTGGAGCCGGCAGACGAGGTCATCCTGGTCGAGCGCAATCCCACCTTCGTGATGGGCCTTCGCAAGAACTGGGCCCTCCTGGGCGACAGTGCGCTCCGGGACGGCGAACGGCCGCTCTCGCTACTCCGTGACCGCGGCATCACGGTGGTCGATGGCTCGATTGCGGCGATTCACCCGGCCGAACGGTCCGCAGACGTGGACGGGCGCCGGCTGGACGGCGACGCGCTGGTCGTTGCCCTGGGCGCGGAGCGGGACGTGGACCGGATCCCCGGCTTCCGCGAACACGCCATCGACCTCTACGACCGCGATTCCACCGATCGCGGCCGGCGGGCCATCGAAGCGCTCGATCGGGGGCGGCTCGTGATCGGCATCTTCGGCGTGCCGTACCCGTGTCCGCCGGCGCCCTTCGAACTGGCGCTGCTCCTGGACGACCGACTGCGGCCTCGCCGGATCCCGGTGACCATCGACGTCTTCAGTCCGCTTCCGTTGTCCCTGCCCATCCTCGGCAAGGCGGGCTGCGATGCCTTCGAATCCCGTCTTGCCTACGCAGGCGTGGAGTTCCTCCGCGAGCGACAGGCGACGTCCGTGGAGGCGGGCGCGGTGCTGTTCGGTGAAACCCGGCTTCCCTTCGACCTCCTGCTGGGCGTTCCGCCGCACCGCGTGCCGCGCGTTGTCGCCGAAGCCGGCCTGACGGGCGGCAGCCCCTGGGTCAAGGTGGATCCCCGGACGCTGCAGACCTCCTTCGCGGGCGTCTACGCCATCGGCGACGTGACGGCGGTACCGCTGGCAAACGGCCAGATGCTGCCGAAGGCCGGCGCATTCGCCCACGCGGAGGGCGAAGTGGTCGCCCAGCGGATCGCCGACATCCTTGCGGGACGCGAGCCCACCGCCACGTTCGCCGGCGACGGCGCGTGCTTCCTCGAGACGGGTGGCGGCGCGGCCACGATGGTCGCCGGTGGGTTCTTCGCCGACCCGCCCACGGTCCGTCTCAGCGAGCCGTCAGCCGAGCACTTGCGGGCGAAGCAGTCGTTCGAGACGGACCGGCTGACGGCCTGGTTCGGCGGGTAGTCGACGGACGCGACCGGCTGGGGGGGACGGCCGCGCCGCGCCCCGGTCCTATGTGACCAGCCGCTCGACTTCGGCCGCGGCGGATTTGGGCATCTGTTCGCCTGCCTCGAGGACCGGCGGCGCGCCGCCCGCGCCCGGGCCTTCGGCAATGCGGCGTACGAGGTCCAGCCGGCGAAGTTCCGGAAGCGTTGCCGCCACGACGGCCACGACCGCGAGGGTCACGACCCCGCCGCCGATGATGCTGGGCACCACGCCGAAGAGCGATGCGGCGAGGCCGCTTTCGAATGCGCCCAGCTCATTGGAGGCGCCGATGAATACGAAGTTCACCGAGGCGATCCGGCCGCGCAGGGCCTCCGGCGATTCGACCCGGAGGATGACGCTCCGGATGACCACGCTGACGCCGTCGGCGAGGCCGCTGACAAACAGGGCGGCCATCGAGATCCAGAAGACGGTCGAGAGGCCGAACACGAGCATCGAGATGCCGAACACGGTGACGCACGTGAGGAACACGGGTCCCGCGAGCCGCATCGGGCGGTAGCGCGTCGTGATGAGCATCGCGATGAGCGCACCGCCGGACGGGGCGGTGCGCAACAGGCCCAGGCCTACGGGCCCCACCTTGAGGATGTCGATCGCGAAGATGGGCAGGAGGGCGATTGCGCCGCCGAAGAACACCGCGAACAGGTCGAGGGCCATGGATCCGAGAAGCGGCTGGTTCCCGCGCACGTACCGAACGCCCCCCGCGAGGCTTTCCACGAGGCGCTCGCCGGCAATCGGGATCGGGACGGGCTTCTTGCCAATCAGGAAGATGCACCCGGTGGATGCCGCCAGGACCACGGTGATCCCGATGTACGTCTGGGCAATTCCGAGGAAGGCCACCGCAAGGCCGCCGACCGCCGGTCCCACGATCCCTGCGGCTGTCCAGAAGCTGCCGACGTACGACGCCCCACTGGAGGCGTGACGAAGCGGAATGACCTGCGCCTCGAACGCCGCGAAAGCCGGCCGTTCAAATCCCGCGGCGACACCCACCGCGAACATGACAGCGAGGATCAGGGGCAGGCCCACGAACGCGGCGTTCAGCGAAGCGAGCGCGAGGATAATCGCGCCCACGACGAGAACACCGCTCGTGATGAGGATGATGCTGCGGCGATCACGCCGGTCCGCGACGTGGCCGCCGATCAGCATCAGGCCCAGCGCCGGGATGGCCTCCACCAGTCCCAGCAGGCCCAACGCGATCGGTTGCCGGGTCACGTCATAGGTCTGGAAGGCCACGACGGTCGCGAGCGCGCTCATACCGAGCGCGTTGGTGAAGCGGGCCCCAACGAGCGCCCGGAATTCGGGCATTGCGAGGACGCTCTCTGCGCGGGGAGAGCGCGGGCTGCCTTGGGACGTCATCGCGAGAGGGTATCCGGCCGGGACCGCGACGGTGACATGCCCGGCGCATCGCTACCCGATGGGCTTCTCCATCGCGACGCATTCCAGGGCAATGCCGTCCGGCATCGTGATCGGGCCGCGCGAGACCTGCGTAAAGCCGAACCGTTCGTACAGGAGCACGCCGGGCAAGGTCGCCATGAGTTCGAGACGGCGAAACCCCTCCGCTCGGGCGGCAGACTCGCACGCTTCGAGGATCCTCGTGCCGAGGCCGCGACGAGTCCAGTCCCGGCGGACGAACATCGCCCGGACCCGGGCTGCCTCAGTGGCCGGGTCCAGCACTCGGGCTCGGCCCTCCTGCTGGGTGGATCCGCTGAAGAGCTTGCTCCGGCGGCTCCAGCCGTCGCACCCCACGATCCGACGGCTGGCCTCAATGACGAAATACGTGCCGTCGCCGATCAGCATTCGGTCTGCGCGGCCGATGGCAACCACGCTCGAAGCAGTCTGCCGCTCGTTGTAGACGGCCGGAAAGAGATCCCTGATCGATGCTCCCATGACCTCGTCGATCTGGGCCTCGTCGGCCCGAGTCGCGAGCCGGAGCACGAGGTCAGCGTCATCCGCCATGCATCAAGTATGAAGCAGCGCGACTCTGCGATCCGGCCGATCATTTCGCTTCCACGCGCTGTCCCGGCGCGGTTCGCGTATCGCAGCGGCGATCACTCCCGGCCGCCGGCCGTCGCGCCCGGTCTGACCCGCAAGCCGCCTGGGCTGCCCAGACCGGTGTCGGCCAGGGTGAGCAACGCCGCCAGGGCCAGGCCGCTGATCCCCAAAGCGGACATCGCGAACACGAAGCCCCCGGCGGCGACCAGCGGAGCGCCGGCAATGCTGCCGACCGCGTTGCCCAGCGCCATTGCCACGTAGAAGAAGGCGAACCCGCTCCCGCGGTCGCGATCCGTGCTGCGATGCGACATCACCATCAGCAGCGGCCCGATCACGAGGATCCCGCCTGCCCCGGCGAAGAAACCAGATACGAGAAAGAGCAGCGTGGACGGCGTCGGAAGCAGCAGCAGGACGCATGCCAGCGTGCCTACAAGGCCGGCGAGGATGAATGGCCGTGGTGGGATGCGGTCCACCAGCCACCCGACCGGGATCCGGAGGACGAACACGGCGAGGGCGTCGGCCGTGAAGAAGATGCCGATGTTTGCGCCCGCCGGCTCGGCCACCTGCGCGAGGTAGCTCACGACCACGCCCCAGTGAACGGTCATCGTGACGATGACGAGGAGCGGCACCGTCCACGCGCGACGCCACGCGAAGCCCAGCCAGCGCGGTCGACCGGAGGTCCGGGGTCCCCGATCGACGAGTGCCCCGTCGTCGCCCGTACGGGGTGTCTTTGCGGCTGTCTTTGCGAGTGTCGTTGCGGCACTGCGCTCCAGTCTGATCACCAGCACGGCCCCCACCGCGACAACGGCAGCAATCACGGCTGCTACACCCTGGAGACCCGCGGCATCCAGCAGGAACAGCGACAGCGGTGGGAAGATCGCCATGGTCAGGTTCTGCGCTGCACCGGCCTGCGCCAGACCCATCCCCAGGCGGGACCGGTTCACGAGACCAGGCACGATCGCGAAGGCGGCCGGCGTCGTCATCGACACGCCGATTCCCTGGAATACACGTGCGGCGACAAGGAGCCCCGTGACCAGAGGCGCACCCGGTCCCGCGCCGGGCAGGGTCAGCAGGAGTGCCCCCGCGAGATACGACAGGCCACCCAGCAGAAGGACTCTCGGCCCTCCGAAGCGGTCAATCAGACCGCCGGCGAACAGCGCCGCGGGGACCTGGACCACGGCGGCGGCGCCCACGATGAGCCCGATCTCCGCGTCCGGAAGCCCAGCCTTGACCAGCGCCACCGGAAGCGAGGCCGTGAAGCCGTGGAAGCCGGCCTGGATCGCGAAGAATGCGACGACGAGGGCGGCCATCAGGGATGCTCGCTGCGCTGCATGATCCGGCGATTGTGGCGTCCGGCGCGGATCGCGGTGGTGCCGGCGCGGTGGCATCGTCGTGTGCGCCAGAACGACGACAGGCGTCGCGGCGGACTCGGCCGCGGCGGTCATTCGCAATCTCGGCGGCCGCGTATCCGTCAGGTAGTCACGGGGCGACTGGTAGGTGCCCGGCCGTCGCCCGGATACGCCGCCCGGAGCTCAATTCACGCTCGCGAGGTCACCCTGCAACATCGTCGGACGCCCGGAAGGGCACGTACCAGTCACCCCACGGGCAGGTGACGGAGTTCCCGGCGCTTGACTCGGTTACCACCCACCGGGTGACTACCTGACAACTGAGGTGCCAATCCTCGTTCCCCAGGTGGCGGCACGCCCATCCGCGGTCGGCCCCCTCGACCCTCCGTCCTCCCCCTACCCGTCCACCGGGTACTGGTCGTGCCGCGCCCAGAGCTCCAGCCACTCGTTCCGGCTCAGCGTTCGTCCGCTGGCGAACACCTCCGCGAGCTCCTGGAAGTACCGCTCCCGTGGCGGACCCGGCGCGAACAGGATGAGCATGGAGGCTGCCACGTCCGCGTCGTTGCGAAAGCCGTGCACGCCCCCATCGGGAACGTAGAGGAAGTCGCCCGGGCCGGCGGCAGCCCACGCGCGTCCGTCGTAGAGCGTCATGGCGCCAGACAGGACAAAGAATGATTCGGAAAACGTCCGGTGGAAGTGCGGACTTGCCCCGGCCCCGCCAGGCGCCATGTCCCATCGGAAGAGCCCGAACCGGCCGTCGGTGAGCGACCCCGGCGCAATGAAGCGTGCCGTCGTGGATCGGATGACGAGCAATTCCACGTGGCTTTCGGCCCGAAGGACCGCGCTGACATCACCGGGTCCGTGGTACGACATTCGGGACATGCTACGTCCGGCCGGACACGCGAGGGCCTGGAGTCACACCGGTGGGAACGCCCTGCCCGGTGCGGCCCTTCCGGAACGTCGCGAACCGGGCACCATGGGCCGTCACAGGACCGTACTGCCGGAGGCCAAGCGTGACAACGATCGAGAGCATCGTTCGGCTGATCAACCATGACCTCGTCCCGCAGTTCGAAGAACGATTGCGAACCGAGCTCGCCACCCGGGACCGCGACTGGCTGATCGACCAGATCGTCCGGCTGACGCTCGATGCGCACAGCCTCGAGGAGATCGACCGGCGCAGTGTCGTGGAGGCCAAGGCCCGCGCGCGAGCCGAACGACAGGGCAGGGTCAAGCTCCTCGCCCTGGACCTGGCGATCCTGCGCGACTTCATCGCCGAGCACGCCGGCGTCTCGCGCGAAGGCCTCGTGACCCACGGCTACCTGCTCGCAGATGTGCCGCCGAAGGGCACGGACCTCCTGGGCGCCCAGCACCGTACCGACCGCGGCGAGGCATTGTTGTTCCGGGCGAAGGACGTGCTGTTCGCACTCCTGTTCGGCGACGGATCCACGAACACTGACCTTCAGCGCGTTCAACATGAACTGCTGACGATCGCCGTTCCGCGCCAGAAGGCCGGAGCCCTGGACTTCATGCGCGCGTCCACGGAACTGGCGGCTGCCGGCACCTGGCAGGACCCGTCGAACATCTCCAACGACGAACGGGCCGACAACGTCCTCCTCGAGGTCCAGTACGGGGAAGTCGCCGAGGAGCTGGTGGGCGTGGGGATCGTCACCGCACTCTCCCTGATCAACCAGCTGGAGATCAACGAGCAGGTGCTCTACGCGCGGATGATGAACGTGGAGCAGACGACGCTGATCTCCTGAACCTCGACAGGCCCCGGAAGCAAAGGAGGGTTCGTCGATGATCGACCCGGCCCGCGAGCAGCTTGACCAGGTCGTGCGTGCACTCGGCGTGCCGTACGAACTCTTCGCGTGCGACCCAGCCCTGGCCGACACGGCCGCGTTCTGCGCGGCCTACGGCTTTTCGATGGGTGACTCGGCGAACACGATCGTCGTGGTGGGCAAGTCTGAACCTCGCCAGTACGCGGCGTGCCTCGTCCTCGCAACGCACCGGCTGGACGTGAACCGCGCCGTGCGCGCGAAGTTCGCCCGTGGCAAGGCGTCCTTCGCCGGGCCAGAGGAGACTCGCGACATCAGCGGCATGGAGATCGGGGGCGTTACGCCATTCGGGCTACCGGCGAATCTGCCGATCTGGGTGGACGCCGCGGTCATGGCGCGGCCGCGCATCGTCCTCGGCGGCGGCAGCCGTTCGTGGAAGGTCCTCGCGGCGCCGGAGATCCTGCTACGGCTCCCGAACGTCGAGGTCGTCGAGGGCCTCGCGGCACTCGCTCCGATACTCGCGATGGGGCCCGCCGAATTGGCGTGAGCTCGCAGGTTCCGGGCGCGATGTGCCGCGACCGGTTGAGCAGGCGATGAGCGGCGCCTGCTAGGCTCGGGTCGATGGCCGCCACCCAGCCTGTCGACCTGCTGCTGGACGGTCTCAACCCGGCCCAGCGTGAGGCCGTCCTTGCGACCACCGGGCCCCTTGCCATTCTTGCCGGGGCCGGTACCGGCAAGACCCGCGTGATCAGCCGTCGCGCCGCGTACGCCATCGCGACCGGCGCCACAAGCGCCGACCAGGTGCTCATGGTGACCTTCAGCGAGAAGGCGGCCGGCGAGATGGCGGAACGGCTCCGCGGCCTGGGCCAGCCCGGGGTGACCGCCCGGACCTTCCACGCACACGCGCTCAGCCAGTTGCGCTGGTTCTGGCCCGGCCTGCACAACGGTATGGACCTGCCGCGCATCCTCGAATCGAAGATCCCCATCGTGGGGCGCCTTGCTCGATCACTCCCCGGCGGCTACCGCTACACCACCGCGAAGGATCTCGCGGACGAGATCGAATGGGCAAAGAGCCGTCGCGTGGTCCCGGCCACGTACTCGTATGAGGCTCTTGCGCTCAGTCGCACGCCGCCCATCCCGGCTGAGCTGTTCGCCCGGCTGTACGCGGACTACGAGAACGCCAAGAAGCGGGCCGGCCAGATCGATTTCGACGACATGCTGACGCTCACGGTCCAGATCCTCGAAGAAGACGCGGACGCGCGCCACCTGGTCCAGTCGCGGAAGCGCTGGCTCAGCGTGGACGAATATCAGGACACCAATCCACTCCAGCAGCGCCTGCTGGAGCTCTGGATGGGCGAAGGGCGGGACCTGTGTGTCGTCGGTGACGAGGATCAGACCATCTACACCTTCACGGGAGCGACATCGGACTTCCTGACGGCGTTCGAGGACCGTCACGAAGGTGCCCGCGTCATTCGCCTGACGGAGAACTACCGCTCCACGCCGCAGATCCTCGAACTCGCCAACCGGTTGATCGCGAGGACCGGCCGGAACAAGGGGCTGTCCACAACGCGGCCGGCCGGCCCGATACCCACGGTGAGGCGTTTCCCGGACGACGAGCGTGAGGGCGCGGCGATCGTCTCCGAGGTCCGGAGACTCGTCGCTGAGGGCACGCCCGCCGCCGAGATCGCGATCCTCCTCCGGACCAACGCCCAGTTGGTGCCCCTCGAGCAGGCATTCACCCGGGCGGGCATCGCGTACCAGGTCCGCGGGCAGCGCTTCCATGAACGGCGCGATGTGCGGGATGCCATCGGCCTCGTGCGCACCGCCCACCTGACGGTGTCCGGCCGGCCGTTCGCGAATGCCGTCCTGGACCTCTGGGCCGTGGAGCTCGGGTACGACCAGGCAGCCGTGCCGTCCGGTGCTGAGGCTCGAGAGCGGACGGCCGCGCTGGACACGCTTCTCGCGATTCTCGAGACCGTCCTCGCGGGAAATCCGGGAGCCGGTGCGGAGGCTTTCTTCGAGGAACTTGCCGCCCGGGACCGCGCGGAACGCCACGGGTCGGCGACCGGCGTCAACCTGCTGACGTATCACCGGGCGAAGGGCATGGAGTGGGACGCTGTCTTCCTGCCGATGCTGGAGGAAGGGTCGCTGCCCATCAGTCACGCGGCCGAGGACCCGGCCGCCCTTGCCGAGGAGCGTCGTCTTCTCTACGTCGGGATCACCCGCGCGCGGGTCCACCTTGCGTTGTCATGGGCGGAACGCCGAACGGGAACGAGCGGCCGCGAGGGCTCCAGGCGTCCCAGCCGCTTCCTGGACGATCTGCTGCCGCCGCGGGGAACGCGGATCACCCAGCTGCCGGATGCCGTGCCGCGCATCCAGGCGCGCCGCTCGGACGAGGATTCACCGCTGGTGACAGCACTCCGGGCGTGGCGATCGGCCCGGGCGAAGGCGGATGCCGTCCCGGCCTACATCGTCGCTCATGACTCCACGCTGCTGGCCATTGCGGAGGCACGACCCATGTCCACGGCTGAGCTGCGCCGGGTGAAGGGGATGGGTCCGGCGAAGCTGGACCGCTACGGCGACGAGATCCTTGCGTTGACGCAGCAGGCACGCCAGGCGTAGGAGTGCCGGTTTGCCGGTAGCACGGGAACGTGGCACCGTTCGGCGACGGGACGAGACGCCCGCTATCGATCCGATCCGCCGGAGACATACCGACCGACCATGGCCGAACCCACCACGACCAGCGCCGCCCCGCGCCCGCTTCCGCTCCCCGACCCCGGGACGTCCGGTATCGAACGGCCGATGCCCGCGCTCTACCTGGGGCATGGTGCCCCGCCGCTTCTCGAGGACCGGGCGTGGATCGACCAGTTCAGCGCCTGGGCGGGCGCCCTGCGCAAGCCATCCGCGATTCTCATCGTGAGCGCCCACTGGCAGACCGCACCCATGGCGATCAGCGCAACCACGCGCGTCCCGCTGGTCTACGACTTCTACGGGTTCCCGCAGCACTACTACGAGATGACGTACGACGCGCCCGGC
>JANPDJ010000164.1:0-13674 GCA_031431395.1 Chloroflexota bacterium
TCCCGATGGGAGCCACGGCCGGCCGCCACGAGAACGAGCTCCTGTACGTGGGGTCGCGCAAGGCGAGCAAGGGCATCGAAACGCTGGTGCGGGCATTCGCAGACGTGCGATCGCATCGGCCCGAGATCCGGCTGCGCCTGATCGGCTCCCCGGGCCCGGCCGCCGACGAGGCGCGCTGGCAGACGCTGGCCGGAAGCCTGGGCGTGGCCGATGCCGTGACCTTCGAACCGGCAGCCCCGCGCGATGAGGTCTCTGCGGCCATGCGACGGGCCGGCCTGTTCGTTCATCCCAGCCCGCACGAGACGTTCGGCATGGTCGCAGCCGAAGCGCTCGCGTCGGGGCTCCCGGTGGCCGCCACGCCATCCGGCGGAGTGGACGAGATCGTGGGCCGGGACGGACAGTTCGGCGCGATTGCCACGTCCACGGCCGTGCCGGCGCTGGCCGACGCGATCGACCGGGCGCTTGCCGTTTCATCGCGGGTGGACCGGGCCGCGATGCGCGCACACGTCGACTCACGGTACGCCGCGCCGGCCGTTGCCCGCCGGGCAATCGAAGCGTACGAGGCGGTCGCGGCGCAGACGCGCGCGCTCCCCCGGCAGGGACGTGCCGCTCCCGTGGAGAGCACGAGCGCGGCCGCCGGCGAAAGCCGAACCCCCTTCGGGCTGCCCCTCGTGCTGGCGCTCGCGCGCGGTCAGGCCGTGGAGCGGGTGGGTCTCCTGCCGTCCGCGCTCCGCGACCGCCTCACGATCGTGACGAGTCCGCGGGGAAGGTACGCCGACGATCGGGACCTTCCCGCCTGGGGTCACTGGCTCGAACTGGACCATGAGCGCTTCTTCCGCGACGCTCTTGCCGAATTGGAGCGTTCCGTGCGGCCGGCTGGCGGCCTTGGACGGTTGAAGGCCGCCTTCGGCGGGCCGAACCTGGACCGGGCGCGGAAGGACCTCACCGCGCGAAAGGATGACGTTCGACGCGAAGGCACCCAGCAGTTCCTGCGTGACGCGATCGCGCAGATCGAACGCCCGGGTCCGGCTCGGGGTTCGGGCGGCCGGCACAGCCTGGGGCACGCGCTGCCCTGGATCGTCGCGCTCGACGCGGACGACATCGTCATGGCATCGCGCCTCGCTTCGTCCGTTGGGCGGATCGCTCCGGGGGGACTGCGCTGGCTGGCGGACGCCTGGGATGCGGCCGGCCGGCCAGGCTGAGGGACGTCGGCCGCCCGGCCAGCCAGGCTGAGGTCAGCCCGGAGGCCGCGGATCAGCCCCGGTCCAGGATCTCCAGGACGGGCCCGAGCGCCTCGATCGAGTGCGCCGTGATGGGGTCCAGCACCAGCTGAAGGTGGGAGATGCCGGCGCCGGCAAACGCGGCGAGGCGGGCGGCGATCTCCTCAGCGGTACCGGCGATCGGGGGCGCAGGGTTGCGCGGACGCTCGCCCTGGATCCGCCCGGTTCCTCCGGGCAAGTGCACGTAGACGGCCGCAGTCCGGGCGATCGAATCCGGGGCACGTCCGGCCGCTTTCGCGGCGGCATCCACGGACGCGTTCAGCGGCGCGAGGCCAGCAGGCGTGTTTCCGAACCAGTCGTACCAGGCGTTCCACGCGTCGACGTGCGGCGCCGTGATCGAGAGCATGCGCTCCCCGATCGAGCCAACCATGAGCGGCGGCCCGTCCGGCCGCGGCCCGCGCGGGACCAGCTCGCAATCGCGGGCCTGGTAGTACTGCCCGTCGAAGTCGATGGCGCCCTCGCGCAGCAGCGTGCGGATGATCGTGAACGCCTCCTCGAACCGCGACACCCGGTGGTCGAAGGGGAAGCCGAAGGCGCGATACTCGGTCTCGTTCCAGCCGGCCCCAAGGCCCAGGATCAGCCGGCCGCCGGAGATCTCGTCGATCGTCGCGGCCTTCTTCGCGAGCATCGCCGGCGCGTGGAACGAGGTCGCTGCCACCAGTGGCCCGATCTCCAGGCGCGTGGTCACGGCCGCCAGCGCCGCCAGCGTCGACCACGCCTCCCATGGGCCGCGCGAGGGCCGGTCCGCAAACCGGTAGAGCAGGTGATCGCCCACCCAGAGGGAATCGAGGCCCACGTCCTCGGCGGTCCGGGCCATCGCCAGCAACTCGGGCCAGCGGACCTCCCACTCCACCTCGGGAAACTGGACGCCGACCTTCAACGGACGGCGTCGCGTCCCAGCCGGCGGTACGAATCCGGGACCGGTCATCGCCAGGGCCTCAGACTTCGAGGGCCATACCGGCCGACCCGGCGTCGGCGCCGCCGGAGAGCCGCCCCGTTCCCGGGTCGATCCCGATGGCGTGGACGAACGCGAACCCGCCGTGGCCCAGGGCGACTCGGGTGATGGGGTGGTGGCGGCGAACCTCCGCGCAGACCGATTCGGGGATTCGAATCTGGCACGTGATCTGGTTGGCCTGGCAGTCGAACCGCGGCGCGAGGATCGCCTCCTGGGGCGTCATGCCGAAGTCCACGATGTTCACGATGACCTGGGCGATGCCGGTGATGATGCGGGTCCCACCGGGGGCGCCGATGTTCAGGATGGGCTTCCCTTCGCGGTACACGATCGTCGGTGCCATGCCGGTGGTACGGGACTTGCCGGGCGCGATCGAGTTCGGGTGTGCCGGCAGCGGGTGGTAGTTCACCATCGAGTTGTTGTACATGAAGCCCAGGCCGGGGCTGATCACCCCGGAGGAGCCACCCAGCGAATGCGTCAGCGCCACGACGTTGCCCGCGTTGTCCACGACCGAAACGTGGGTCGTCGAGGGCGAGGGCAGCGGATCGAGGTTGACCGGGATCTCCTCGTTGCGCTCGATCCGCTCGCGCCACTCGGCCGCGCGCTCCTTGGAGGTCATCCACGCGAGCGGCACGTCCACGAACAGCGGATCGCCCAGCCGGTCGTGCCGGTCGGCGAAGGCTGCCTTCATCGCGAGGGCGAACCGCAGGATGTACGCGACGGAGTTGTGGCCCATCGCGGCCAGGTCCCAGCCCTCGAGGATGTTGAGGATCTCGATGAGTGTCGGGCCGCCGTGGGGCGCGGGGCTGGTGGCGATCGTCAGGCCGCGGTACGTGCCCATGGTCGCCGGCATGTCGCGGACCTGGTACGACGCGAGATCGTCTGCGGTGACGTATGCGCCGTTCGCCTCGAGGTCCTTCGCCATCCGCGCCGCGAGCCGGCCCTGGTGGAAGTCGTCCGCCCCGTACCGGCCGAGGTGGCGCAGCGTCGCCGCGTAGTCCGGGTTCCGGATCACTTCGCCGGTCAGGTACGGCCCGCCATCGGCCTTGAGGTAGATCTTCGAGGCCTCCGGGTTCGCCTTCACGAAGTCCAGCAGCGACGTCATCTGTGGGTGCGGCGCGGGCTGGAGCCAGTAGGACGCCACGCGGTTGTCCACCGGGAAGCCCTGCTCGGCGATGCGCGCCGCCGGCTCCACGGCCTCCTCCAGGCTGATCGTCCCCCACCGCTTGAGGATCGTCTCGAGGCCGCGGGGCGTCGCCGGCGTGCAGATCGACGTGTAGCCGAGCTCGTTGACCTTGCCGCGGAGGAAGAAGCCCCAGCCGTCGGGGTTCGGGCCGAGGTAGCGGTCCACCCACATGTCGGGCGTGGTCTTCGAACCCGCGAGCACCGGGGCGTCCAAGATCGTGGATGTTCCCGGCGCATCGCCGGCGCGATGCATGTTCAGGAGGACATAGCCGCCGATGCTGCTGTCGTGCGGATCGACGACACCCTGGGCGAAGGCTGCCGTGACGGCCGCGTCCACGGCATTGCCGCCGCGGGCAAGCACATTGGCGCCTGCCTCCACGGGCAGGGCCTCCGGGGCAACGATCATGGCGGCCATCGTGCAGGGATTATGGGGCGCCGGCACGGGCTGCGTTTCGGTTGGCCGCGGTCGCTCCCGCCCGACGGCCCACGGCGCGCGGGCGCGGTTTCCCTCACCTGCCGACGGCACTCGGGCGCCGTTTCCGTCACCTGCCCACCGCACGACTGGTAACGGGCCTGTCGGACCGAATCGCCGTCAGCCAGTCGTGGCACGAATGGAAGACGCCCATCGGGGACGGTCGGGCGCCATCCGATCTGCTGCCCCTGCACGAACTGGTCGTCCAAGCCGCCCCAGAGGCCGCATCCCGGCGTCTTGAAGTCGCTCCATGACTACGTGACGGAACGCGGCCAGCACCAATGGTCGTCGCGGCACGTTGGGCCTGGCAGCCACGGCGCGTACGGATGGTGGTCGGGGTGGCCGGATTTGAACCGGCGATCTCGTGCTCCCAAAGCACGCGCGTTGCCAGACTACGCCACACCCCGACGATGCTCACTCGGGAGCTGTTGAGCTACCCGTGCGCCAGCGAGAAGCCTAGCCTACCGCGCCCGATGTGCACCAGATCACTCCGCTGAACCCGGCTCTGGCCCGCCGTGGGAACGCGTCCGGACCCGCCCGGACGTCGAACGCCCACGCAACCCGGCCCGGATCGACTTCGCGACCAATGTCACTGGACGCGGGCGGCAGGCCCGACCAGATTCGCGACATGGTGACGCGACCGCCCGTCCAGGCCCGGATTCCGCTCGCGGTCGTCGCCCTCAAGTCCGTCCACACGGCGGTCTTCCTCGTGGAACTGGCCTCGATCTTCTGGCTGGTGATCTCGGGCCTGATCGGGCGGCGCGACCGGAGCGTTGCCCTGGCCGCGGGCGCCGTCGCGGTCGAGGCGGCCGTGTTTGTCGTGAACGGCGGGGTGTGCCCGTTGACGCCCCTGACGGAGGGCATGGGTGCGGCCCGCGGGTCCGTGTCGGACATCTTCCTGCCCGATGTGGTCGCCCGGACGATCCCGACCTGGTCGAGTGCGCTCGTGGTCCTGGCGGGGGTACTGCACGCCCGCTCGGCCCGAAAGCACCGCTGTTGGACCGCCGGGCAGCGGGCTTGCCGGTGACGTCGCGCTGACCGGCAACGAGGGCAAGCTGCTGGGGCGACGCCTTGGCTTCACGTTCATCGACGGTCGGGTGTCATGGTGGATGCCCAACGCCGCCAGCCTTTCGACGACTTGGCGGCAGCCCTGGGCTGATCAGGGTTGCGAGCCGGTCGGGTCGTCGCCGACGGCCCGCATCGGCCGGCACCGGATCCGCCTGTCGCCTGCCGCGCTTGGAGCGGCGCGTAGGCTCTGCGCATGGATCGTGGCCCAGGAGTCCAACGGCGGCCGGCTGATGCGCGGGCCCGGCAGGGGCGGTGGAGCCGGCATGGCCGGCGCAGCGTCCGGCTTGGCGCGGAACTCCTGCTCGCCGCCCTCCTGTGCGGCGCATCGGCGAATACCCTGGCTCCCCCAGGCGCCGTGCTCGCGGCATCAGCCGTTCCCAAGTCCGCGAGCGGGCCGGCTGCCGGTCCGCGACTCCCGGCATCCGCTACCGATTCGGCCTCGCTGGCCACCGCGTCCCTCGTATCGCTCGCCTGGCAGCGGGTCCCGATGGACATCGCCATCGTCGGAGGTGCCGGCTCGGACCTCGTCCTGACCGACATCACGTCCGTCACGGAGAGCCTGGTCGCCATCGGCAACGATCGTCGGGGCGGCGTGGTTCTGTCATCGCCCGACGGCGTGCAGTGGACCCGTGCGCCGGACAATCCCTCGCTCGACAGCGCGTCGCTGACGGCGGTCGCGCGGGGACGCGGCATGACCGCCGTTGTGGGCAAGTACGCGGGATCCAACCGCGGCTTCCTCTGGACGTCGGCCGACGGCGCGCATTGGAACGCCCAGGGTGCACCGTTCACGGGCGGAACGAGCGTCACCGACATCGCGGCGAGCCCTTCCGCGTACGTGGCGAGCGGCACGTTCCGGACCGCACCGGACGCCCTCGGGAGCCGGCGCACCGTGGCGGCCGTCTGGACGTCTGACGACGGCCGGCGATGGGACCGCTTCCTGCTCCCATTGCCCGCGGCGAGCGGCGACTTCCGGCCGACGCTGGTCCGGCATGTCGGGTCCCGTTTCGTCGCCTTCGGTCGATTCCTGGGCACGACGACGCCCGCAGACGTGCTCGTGTGGACCTCCACCGACGGCCGGCACTGGCAGCGGGGCGAGGGGATCCGCCTGCCGCACGAGGAGACACTCCTCGACGTGGCGGCGGCCCCGAACGGAATGCTGGTCGCGGTGGGTGGAGCAGCGTACGAGTTCCCGGGCCATGCTGCCGCATTCACCTCGCTCGACGGGCTGGCGTGGACAACCGTCCCGGATCAGCCGGCCCTGGACGGTGCCGCAATGCGCGGCGTCGATTGCTCCAGCGCAGGATGCGTCGCGGTAGGCAGCACGGGTCCCGGTACAGGCTCGGCCGCCGCTGCGTGGAGGAGCGCAGACGGCATCTCCTGGTCGCGAGTGGACGGAATCGCCACGCTCGGGAGCATCGGGATGCGCAAGGTCGTCCGCTCGCCCGGCGGCGACGTGGCGATCGGCTGGGCAACCGTGACCCTGACCGACGGATCATCCGTGAGCCCGGGGGCCTTCTGGGTCGCCCCGCCCATGACGCTCCCCGCAGCGATCCCGTCACCGCCGGTCGCCTCGATCGGGGGCACGTGGGAATCGCTGCCGCCGCTGGCCACGCCGCGCGCAAAGCCCGTTGCAACGGTCGGTGCCGATGGGCGCATCTACGTCTTCGGCGGTGCGACCCGTCCGGCCGGGACCACACGCTCAATCGAAACCAGTTCCGTCGAGATCTTCGACCCCGTGCCCGGGACGTGGTCGGCCGGTCCGCCCATCCCGGGCCCGGGGCGCGGGCGGGCCGCTGCCGTTACGGCCGCCGACGGCCGGATCTACCTCTTCCACCGCTCCAGCACCCTCGTGCTCGTCTACGACCCGAAGCTGCGGACGTGGACGACCGGGCCGCGCGTCCCGGACGGCCGATTCACCACCAGTGCCGTGGCGGGTCCGGGCCGGCTGATCTCAGTCGCAACCTGGCACGGCTCGGACCCGTTCTGGCTCTACGCACTCGATCCCGCGACGGGCCGCTGGACCAGCCGCGGCGCGATCGCGGCGGTTCCCACGGCCATCAGCGCGACCGGCCGGCTGTACGCGCTGACGGCCTGGAGGGCCTGGGAGATCAACCCTGTGTCTGGTGCGACCAGGGCACGCGCACCCGCCCCGACCGTGACGTACGGCGGATCGACCATTGGCCCGCAGCGCCTCGTCTGGCAGGTCGGCTACCGGTACGACTACCCGGCTCCGGGGTTCACCGGCCGCGGGATCACCCCCAGCGTCCAGGCCTACGACCCGGTCACGAATTCGTGGCTCCTGGCCCCCACGCCGGCCCGGGTCCGCTACGCCACCGCGCTCGTGGCGACCGGGAACCGGCTCTATGTCATCGGCGGGTCCACCGGCTCGACGATCGGCAGTTTCGAGATGCTGGTCGTGGCCGACCGGTAACGCGACGCGGTGCGCAGCTGCGCTGACCCGTTCGGTGCGAACGAAATTCTCAATTGCGGCCGCTCCCGATCCGGGACTCTACTGCGCTTCCAGAGCACGGGAGCGGCAGCATGCGTCACCAGGAGATGGGGCACCGGGTTCGGCGGTTGACGGCGGCGATCGCCATGGCGGCGTCCGTCGGGATGGTGGCGCAGCCGGTCCTGGCGGCGGACACCATCGACCAATCGTACGCGGCGGCGTACACGCTGGACCCCGTGCAGGGAATGTTCATCGGGGCTCAGACGTACACGGCGGCCGTCACCGGATCACTGAACCGGGTCGTCCTCTCCATCGGGCGGTACGACAGCGCAGGACCGCTGACTGTCAGCGTTCAGACGACGACCGGCGGGATCCCGTCCGGGACGGTCCTCGCCAGTGCCACGGTGCTTCTTGCCAGCACGCCGAACGACGCCACCGCCCATAGCGTCCCGGTCGCCCTTTCGCCGTCGCTCAGCACGGCCGGCACCCGGTACGCCATCGTCCTCGCGGCACCGGCTGCTGGTCCCGACGCGGCATGGCTGTGGACGACGGACACCACCGGCAGCTACGCGGGTGGAGCGGCCCTCCGGCGCATCACGGGTCTCGGCTCGTGGACCAGCCCGGGATTGCCCGACTACGGGTTCGAGACCTACGTGGATCCCACGCCTTGTGCGCCGGGATCCTGGTCGGCGACCGGCTACCGACCCTGTGCGCCCGCCGGTGCCGGACACTTCGTCCAGGCCGAGGGCGCGACCACGCAGTCGATGTGCGCCCTCGGCAGCTACCAGCCTACTCCGGGCAGCGTCGCCTGCATTCTTGCCCCGCTGGGGTCGTACGTGGACACGACGGGCGCCGTCGCCCCGACCCTGTGCCCGGACGGCTCGACGACCGTCGGAACGGGCTCCACGAGCGTCGATGCCTGCCAGGCCGACACCACCCCGCCCGTCATCACGCCGATCGTCACCGGGACGATGGGCCTCAACGGCTGGTACACGGGTGACGTGACGCTGAAGTGGACGGTCGTGGAACCGGAGACTCCGGAGTCGCTGGTGAAGACCCTCTGCGTGGACCAGTCGATCACCACGGACCAGGGAGCCACGACGTACTCATGCTCTGCGACGAGCGTGGGCGGCTCCACGGGTCCCGTGACCGTCACGATCAAGCGCGATGCCACGCCGACGATCTCGTGCTCCGCCGCGCCGGGCGTCATATGGTCGCCGAACGGCAAGCTGATGCCGGTGACCGTGGCCCTGACCATCGTGGACTCGGCGGCGTTCACCCTCGTGTCGGTCACGGCAAGCTCGGGAGCCGCCGGCGATATCCAGGGCTGGAGTACGGGAGCCCCGGACACGGCCGGCCTGCTGCTCGCGAGTCGCTCCGGCTCGGGCGGCGACCGGAGGTACACCCTGACCTACGAGGCCACCGACGACGCGGGCAACGCGGCGCGCTGTTCGACGACGGTCCTCGTCCCCCACGACATGGGGCGCGGCGCCTGAGCCATCGGCGGCGGCCGGGGTGGTGACACCGTACGCTTGTGTCATGTCGGCACCGTTCGAGCGACGCGCGATCACCTTCAACGACAAGCCGGTCCTCCTGTACGTGAGTGCGCCACCGCGGATCGGGCGTCCGTTCCTGGCCCGCTGCCACGGCGCCACGCTCGCGGCGCAGGACGATGGCCTCACGGAGGATCAGTACATCGCCCGAATCCGGGTGGCAGCCGCTGAGCTGGGCCTCCTGACGGAGCTCCAGCGGCGTGACGACCACGAGATCGCGTTCGACGTGAAACTGGCGCCGAAGCGCTGACGGGCCCGGCCCGACCGCCGCGCGGCGGGCACGATGACCCCAGAGGCGGGCCCTCAGAACCCCAGCGACTCCAGGATTGCGCTCATGCGGGCCGACGCGCGGGCCCGGTGCGACACGCGGTTCTTCTCCTCGGCCGACCACTCGCCCAGGGTCCGCCCGCCCGGGGGCTCGCCCCGTGGTTCGAAGATGGGGTCATAGCCGAAGCCACCGCTGCCCTTCGGCGCCGCGGCAATCCGGCCGCGGAGGGTCCCGCGCGACGTCCGGATCGTGATTCGACCGGACGCGTCCGGCAGCGCAAGGGCCAGAACGCAGACATATCTCGCGCCGCGCTTCTCGGGCGGCAGCCCCCGCAGCATCTCCAGCAGCTTCCGGTTGTTCTGCTCGTCCGTCGCGTCTTCGCCGGCGAACCGCTTGGTGCGTACGCCGGGCCCGCCGTCGAGCGCGTCCACCTCGAGCCCGGAGTCGTCGGCCAACGTGGGCAGGCCGGTTCGTCGGGCAAAGGCGCGGGCCTTGAGCCTCGCGTTGGCCTCGAACGTGGTGCCCGTTTCGTCCACCTCGTCCGGGATGCCGATGTCGTCAAGGGAAACCATCTCCGCGGCGGCAGGGTGCAGCAGCTGCCGCAGTTCTCGCAGCTTGTGGGCGGAATGGGTCGCGACGACGAGATTCGCCGGGGAGGTCACGGGCCTACCGCTTGACGGTGGCGATCGCCTGAGACTGGATCGCGAAGAGCTGCCGGAGGCCCCCATCGGCCACGTCGATGAGATGGTCCGCATCGGCCCGGGTGAAGGGCTTGCCCTCCGCGGTGCCCTGGAGTTCCACGTATGTCCCGGCGTCCGTGCCGACGACGTTCATGTCCACGGCTGCACGCGAATCCTCCGGGTAGTCGAGGTCGAGATACGTCACGCCGCCCACGATCCCGACGCTGATCGCCGCCACCTTGTGGAGCAGGAGCCGCTCCATGCCGAAGGTGATGAGGGCGGCCGCGAGGGCGACGTATCCGCCGGTGATCGACGCGCAGCGCGTGCCGCCATCCGCCTGGATGACGTCGCAGTCCACGGTGACCGTGCGCTCGCCGAGCTTCGCGAGATCGACGACGCCGCGCAGCGACCGGCCGACGAGGCGCTGGATCTCGTGGGTCCGGCCGCCGATGCGGCCCTTGGCCGATTCGCGCTGTGATCGTTCCGCCGTGGCACGCGGCAGCATCGAGTACTCCGCGGTGACCCAGCCGGTGCCGGTGCCGCGCAGGTGCGGCGGGATCCGGTCCTCGATCGTGGCCGCGCACAGCACTTCCGTGTCACCGACGCGGATCCGGCACGATCCCTCGGCCCACTTCAGCACACCCAGGTCCAGGTGGACCGGTCGCAGGTCACCTGGGCCACGGCCGTCGGACCGGACCAGGGGGGCGGGTCGCCCGATTGTCATGTTGCGTGCTCCTCTGCCTTGGCGGCATCCCACAGTGCGTCGAGAGTGGCGAAGTCGAGGTCGCGCAGGGCGACGCCGCGCTCGGCGGCCTGCCGCTCCACGCTCCGGAACCGGCGGCGCAGCTTCTCGTTGCCGGCCCGCAGTGCCGTCTCCGCCTCCACGCCGTGACGGCGGCCCAGGTTGACGACGACCATCAACAGGTCGCCCAGTTCCTCGCGTCGCGCGTCCTGCGTGTCCGCCGCCAGCAGCTCGTCGAGTTCCTCGCGGACCTTGGCGACGATCCCCTCGATCGTGGGCCAGTCGTAGCCCAGGTTCGCGGCGCGCTCCTGCATCTCCTGGCTGGCCGCGAGTGCCGGCATGGAGCGGCTGATGCCGTCCAGCGCGCTCGCCGGGGGCTCCGCCGCGCCCGATTCGTCTGCAGCGGCCGCGGCCCGCTCCGCCTTCTTGATCTGCTCCCACTGCCGGTTGACGTCGCCGGCGGTCTCTGCCGTGGCGTCGCCGAAGACATGCGGATGGCGGCGGACGATCTTCGATCCGATCGCCTCGTACACGTCGGTCAGGTCGAACACTCCTTCTTCGGCTGCCAGCTGCGCGTGCAGGACGACCTGGAGGAGGAGATCGCCCAGTTCGCCGGCCAGCGCACGCGTGCTGCCCTCGCCCAGCGCGTCGTAGACCTCGTAGGCCTCTTCGAGCAGGTGCCGGCGCAGGGATTCGTGGGTCTGCTCGCGATCCCACGGGCAGCCATCCGGCGCGCGGAGCCGGGCGGAGATCCATGGCAGGGCCCAGGGCGTCGCCTGCTGAACGTCCGCCGGGACCGGCGGAAGATAGAGGCGGCTGGCCAGGTCAGCGTCCGTGAGCGTGCCCACGGTCAGCCCGTCCGGGGCGCCGAAGCGGCCCACCGGATGTCCGGCCGGGTAGAGGCGCGCCACCACGTCGCGAGCGCTCCGGCTGCGCGGTCCGTGCCGGCCTGGCAGCGGCGCCGGCATCGTCGAGACCGCGGCCGTGGCGCCATCCTGCATGGCCGCCGGGACGGGCGCTGCCGCGCTCAGCGCGCCCGACCGCAGCGCCGCCAGGGGAACGATGATCGTGGGGCGGCTGGGCTCGATCGGCGTGGCGACGAGCCATTCGGCTGGAACGACCGATACGCCCAGCGAGAGGTCCAGGCCCCACCGGATCTGCGCCTCATTGACGAGCGCGTCGAGCACGGGCCCTCTCGGCTGCTACTGGACGGCCGGGATCGAGTTGCTCTTGTCCGCGTACTTGCGCTCGATGAACGCGAAGAGCTTCTCCGCGGTGTACCAATTCTCGTAGGCCTTGGACCTGAGTATCGCCGTCTGCGTCTCGTCCGGCTTGCGCGTCTCCTCGGCCAGGATCTTGTAGAGGTAGATCCCCGAGCTGATGGTGACCACGTCCGTCAAGCCGCCGACGGGCGCCTTGAAGATCGCGATCTCTCGCACGGAGTCGAGCTGATACTTCGCAATCCAGCCGGCGTCGCCGCCGTTGTCCTTGGTGACAGCCTCCGAATTCGCCTTGGCGATCGCCCCGAAGTCCGCACCCGGGGCGCTGGCCTGCGTCCGGATGTCCGCCATCCGATCAGCCGGCTGCTTCCGGCGGTCCTGGAACTGGATCACGTGCCACCCGAAGGACGTCTTGACCGGCGGCAGGACCTGGTCCTTCGCCAGGCCAACCTGGAAGATCGCATCACCGAAGGCCTTGTCGAGGTTGGGCTGCGAGTAGTAGGGCAGCTGGCCGCCGTCTGTCTTGCTGCCCTCGTCGTCGCTGTTGTTCTTCGCAAGGTCCGCGAACTGCGTCGGGTCCTTCTGGAGCAGGGCGTAGGCCGCGTCCGCATCGGCCTTGGCCGTGGCCCATGCGGGGTCATTCGCCGCAAGGGCGGCCGCGGCCTGCGGGTCGTGGTTGGGCGAGAAGAGGATGTGGCGCGTCTTGACCTCGTCGCCGACGGTCTGCTGGGTGGAGGCACTGAGTGGGAGGAAGATCTCGGCGACATGACGCTGCGGGGTCGCCTGGTCAACGACATCCGCGATGAGCTTGTCCGAGAGCGCCTTTGCCAGGGCGGCATCGCGCGCGGCCCGGCGATACGACTCGAGCCCGATGCCCGAGTCCTTGATCTTCTGCTCGAGCGCCTGGTCGATCGACGTCGGGTCGATCCCGCTGACCCGCCCGATCCGGAACAGGCCGTCCTTGCCCTCGATAACGCCCGTCAGGCCGTCCACCGGAAGGGCAAACAGGGCGTCCGCGAGGGCGGGATCCAGGGAAATGCCGTCCTTGCTGACCCAGCCCACCTCGCCGCTCTTGCTGGAATACACGTCGTCCGTCAGCTGCTTTGCGACGGCTTCCCAGGCGTAGCCCTGCTTCAATTGCTTGAGCGACTGCTCCGCCCTGGCCTTCGCGACGGCCTTCTGCTGGTCCGTGGGAGTGGTGGCGGGGGCGGTCACGAGGGGCTTCACGCCCATCACCCACAGGTGGCGAAGTTCCGGCGTGGTGGCCGCCTCGGTGATGAGGGCGTCCACCTGCTGCGGCGTAACGGATACGCCCTGCTTCACGGCCAGCTGGTCCTGGAGCCTGCTGTCGATCAGGGCCTCGATCGTCTGGGTGTCGATCGAGGAACGCTGCTGCGTGAGCGAGTTGAGGCGATTCTGGCCCGAGGCATCATCAAGTCTGCCGCTCTGCATCTGCTTGCGGATCTGCGTCTCGCGATAGTCCAGGCGGAAGTTCTCCACGCGGACACGCTCGCGGAAGTCATCCTTGGTGACGCTCTGCCCGTTGACCACGGCGAGCGGAGCGAGATGATCCTCGTACCAGCTGGCGGCAATGGCCCCCGCGAGAATCAGCAGGGCGACCAGCACCACCACGCCGAAGCCCACGTTCATGAGCAGCTGCCGGTGGTGGTCGGCCTCGTACGCGGGCCGGTGCGCGCGTTTCACGCTTGTCTTGGCACGGAAGGTCATGCGAGCGGCAGTCCTGTCTGGAGCGTGGCGCTGGACGCGCAAAGGCGCCCTGCGGCAAAGTGCACGACGGCTGGCAA
>JANPDJ010000165.1:0-1826 GCA_031431395.1 Chloroflexota bacterium
GGCGGGCTCGGCGACGACGCGGCCAACCTCTCGCATCACCTCGCCAGCCGCCACGAGACCGGCGTGGAACTGGCGCGCCACGGCGTCCCGGTCACCGAGTTCCGGGCCGCGATCGTCATCGGCTCCGGGAGCGCGTCGTTCGAGATCCTGCGCCATTTGACCGAGCGCCTGCCCATCATGATCACCCCGCGCTGGGTCTCCACCCGGTGCCAGCCGATCGGGATCCGCGACGTCCTTGCCTACCTGGTCGGGGCCATCGACCACCCGGAGGTGACGGGCGTCGTGGACATCGGCGGGCCGGACATCCTGTCCTACGGGCAGATGATGATGCGGTACGCACACATCCGCGGCCTGCGACGCCTGATGATCCCGGTCCCGGTCCTCACGCCGAGGCTCAGCTCATACTGGGTCAACCTGATCTCGCCGGTGCCGTCGAACATCGCCCGGCCGTTGATCGAGGGCCTCCGCAACGAGGTGATCGTTCGTCACCCGGAACCCGCGCGGGCGTTCGGGATCACCCCCGCGACCTACGACCAGGCGCTGGAACTGGCGATGGACCGCTCGGCGGGGAGCGAACTGGAGTCCACCTGGTTTGACGCGCTCCGGGCGCCCGACCGGACGACACTCGCCTCTCTGGAATCACGGGAGGGGATGATCATCGACCGCCGGGCGCAACACGTGGCGGCATCACCGGACCAGGTCTTCGCGGCCGTGGAGCGCGTTGGCGGTGAGGCCGGCTGGCCCTACGCGAACGTCCTGTGGCGCATCCGCGGCCTGGGTGACCGGATCGTCGGAGGCGTGGGCATGCGCCTGGGGCGTCGGGATCCGAACAGGCTGCGGGTGGGCGATGCGCTGGACTTCTGGCGGGTAGAAGAGATCCGCCGGCCTGACCTCCTTCGCCTGCGAGCAGAGATGAAGATCCCCGGTCGAGCATGCCTCCAGTACGAAGTGATGCCCGACGGCGCCGGCAGCCGGCTCCTCCAGACCGCCTTCTTCGAACCGAAAGGCCTGCCGGGTCTCGCCTACTGGTATCTCCTCTACCCCGCCCACGCGCTGATCTTCCGGGGCATGGTGAGGAAGCTAGCCCAGCGCATCGAAGCACGCTGAGCCATCCGGCGGCGCGGACTTCGCTGCAGGTTGCGCGCGGCCGGAGGGCTGGTGCACCCGCGAATCCACCACGGGGGTTAGGCTGGGTCCCGGTCCCGAGTTGCTCAGCGAGCGGACGGGCACCGCACCACCGGTGATCCCCTCATGACGTCCCGCAGCTTCGGGGCCCGATTCGGGTCCCTGCTCCTGTCGCTCCTGCTTCTCGCTGCCTTCGTCGTCCCGGTTCATGGCGCCGAGCCCTCTGGCTGGTCCCAGGAGGTCGTTGCGCCGGCCGCAGTGTCCCGGGCGCATCTTCGCGACGTCGAACTCCGCCGGGCCCGCGACGGGCGCCTGATCGGAGTGGCTTCCCGCGCGACGGCCGACGAGTCGAGCGTCGGCCTTACCTTCCTTCAGCGCAGCCCCGGAGCCGGCGGGGCGTGGCGCCTGCTGGCCGTCACGCGACAGTCCGACGTTCAGCCCACCCTCGCGCTATCGGCCGGCGGCGCCGTGCACGCCGCGTGGGTCCGCCAGGGCTCCGGCCTCAGATACACCAGCAACCGGAGCGGGACCTGGCGGTCCGAAGTCGTTGCAGGCAGCGCCGGTGGCGAATCGCCGTCGATCGCGCTGACGAGCGGCGGATCGCCCAGCGTTGCGTTCAGCGTGCCCCTGAGCCGGACCCAGGGCGCCATCCGCATTGCGTCGAGGATCGCCACCGGCTGGGTCTACCGCACCGTGGCGAC
>JANPDJ010000166.1:0-6872 GCA_031431395.1 Chloroflexota bacterium
CGGCGCGCTCGGCAAGCCCCGGGCGCGCAAGGCGCTCGCGCAGCCGGTCCGCCAGCACAGCGTGGATCTGCGTGTCCGCGCGCGCCAGGCGCGCCGCGTCGGCGACCACCGGGCCACTCCGGACGGGGGCACGGCGGTCGAGTGCGGCGAGAAGCTCGGGGATGCCCGCGCCCGTCACGGCGGTCGTGATCAGCACGTCTGGACGCTTCGGCGCCGGCCGGCCGCCGGACAGGACCCTCGGCGAGAGCGAGAGCATCGCACGCAGCTGGCTTGCCGTCCGCTGTGCTCCCGGACGGTCGCCCTTGTTGACGACGACCAGGTCGGCGACCTCCAGCAGCCCCGCCTTGATGGCCTGGACCTCGTCCCCCATCTCGGGTGCCTGGAGGACCACCGTCGTATCTGCGGCAGCGGCGACCTCGACCTCGCTCTGGCCGGTACCCACGGTCTCCATGAGCACAACGTCGAACCCCGCCGCATCCAGGACGGCCGCGGCGGCAACGCTGGTCGGCGCGAGCCCGCCGGCGTGACCACGCGACGCCATGGAGCGGATGAAGACGTCGCGGTCGGCGGCGTACTCCTGCATCCGCACGCGGTCGCCCAGGAGCGCGCCCCCCGTGATGGGGCTGGACGGATCCACGGCAATCACTGCCACGCGGCGACCGGAGGCCCGGATGGCGCCGATCAGTGCCGAGACCAGCGTGCTCTTCCCTGAGCCGGGAGCGCCGGTGATCCCGACGAGATGCGCCCCGCCCGCGCGGCCGTAGATGCGACGGAGCCCGGCCTCGGCGGCCGGCGTGCGGTTCTCCACCTCAGTCAGCAGACGTGCGAGCGCGCGCCTGTCGCCGGCGACTGCCTGGTCTGCGAGCGTTTCGCCTCGCGCGGCGGCGCTATCGAGCCCGGCGGACGCTGGCACGCAGATAGTCCGCGACCTGGCCGATGGTGGTCCCCGGGCCGAACACCTGGGCGACGCCGGCAGCCTTCAGGGCGGGGATGTCGTCGTCCGGGATGATTCCGCCGGCCGTCACCAGGACGTCGTCCAGGCCTTCCTCGTGAAGCAGGGCGCACACGCGCGGCAGGAGCGTCATGTGGGCGCCGGACAGGATGGACAGCCCCACTACGTCCACGTCCTCCTGGAGCGCGGCCGTCGCGATCATCTGCGGCGTCTGCCGGAGGCCCGTGTACACCACCTCGAAACCCTCGTCGCGCAACCCGCGAGCCAGCACTTTCGCGCCGCGGTCGTGGCCGTCCAGGCCGGGCTTGGCGATGAGCACCTTGATGGGTCGCGCAGACATGAGTGGATCATCGCACGCCCCGCGATCCGCGACGCGCCGCCGTTGGCCGGGCCGCCGCCGATGACGGGCTGCGGCGTCGATGCGGCACCGCTCGCGCGCTCGCCGGACTCAGCCGCGGGTGGGGCCGGGGCGCTCCAGGTGCGCGAAGAACTCGGCCCGGGTCCGATCGCGGGTCCGGAACAGTCCCAGGACGGACGACGTGGTCATGATCACGCCGGGCTTGCGGACGCCGCGCATGACCGCGCACAGGTGCGTGGCCTCCAGGACGACCCCCACGCCCTGCGGCTCCAGGCGCTGCTGGAGGAACTCGGCGATCTGCTGCGTCATCCGCTCCTGCACCTGCAGTCGCCGCGCGTACATCTCCACGACGCGGGGGATCTTCGACAACCCGATCACGCGACCCCGTGGGATGTAGGCCACCGCCGCCGTCCCGAAGAACGGCAGCAGATGGTGCTCGCACAAGGAGTAGAACGGGATCTCCTTGACGACCACCATCTCGCTGTAGTCGACGTCGAAGACGGCGTCGTTCACGAGCCGCTCAGGGTCCACGTGGTACCCGGCGGTCAGCTCCGTGTACATCCGGTGGACTCGTTCCGGCGTCCCCGTGAGCCCTTCGCGGTCCGGATCCTCGCCGATCTCGACGAGGATCTCCCGTACCGCCAGTTCCACGCGGCCGTTCGCGTCGGGGTGGCGGCCATCCCCTTCGATCTGGGTGGCCGCCCGACTGGGCAGATCGCCCATCTCGGTCTCGATCTCATCCACGATGGAGCGGACATGGGGCGGCAAATCGGTGTCCCGGCGTGGCGTGCTCATCGGCGTAGCGTACCTGCCACTCCCAGGATCGCAGCCGTCACGTGTCGCGGGCGGTACCGCATGAGGTTGTGGCCGGCATCCGGGAACCGCGCAACGCGCATTGGCTGCCGGCCGTGGACCTCGAGCGCGCGCTGCGCCGCGATGAGCGCCGCCCCGCGCGTGCCGTCCTCGTCGTCGGCGGACATCAGGGCGGCGATGCTCGCCGTCACGAGCGGCAGGACGTCGATTGGGTCGTAACGGAACATTGCCTCAACCGACGCCGTGATCGCGTGGGGCCGCGTGGCCGGCGTCAGCCGCTTCGAATGCGTCTCCACGACGGTGGCCCGAGCGGCCCGTTCCTGGTCTGCGTCCCAGGTGCCGGGATCGAAATCGCGGCGATCCGCGAGGAAGGCGTCCATGGTCCGCAATACCTCGGGCGGCTCGTCCAGGCCCCGGAGGAACTCGTCCGGTTCAAGTCCGGTCGTCCGCGCGAGATCCTCCCACCCGCCGTCCACCAGGACAAGGCCGCCGCCCCGATCGGCCAACGCGCGGGACGCCCACGTCGCGACGATCGCCCCGAACCCGTGGCCGGCGAGCACGAGTGGCGGTGCACTGGCCTCCCACAGGCCGCTTCCTTCGGCGACAGCGACGACATCCTCCGCCAGCGATTCGGGGTCGTAGCCGTCCGTGGGTGAGTCGGAGAGCCCGTGGCCGCGCAGGTCCATGGCGACAACCCAGGCAACATGGCAGAGCCGGCGGGCGACGGGCGCCCATGCCCACGCGGTCTGGCCGAGACCGTGGAGGAGCAGGACGCGCGGTGGGATCGGAGAAGGTTGGTTGGCCGGAACATGCGCGCCGGCCCCGGCCGTCACCCGGTCCCCGGCGGCTCCGGCCACCACTCCGGCGTCCTCGGGCGCGCCCCAATCGAGAAAGTGGATCCGCGTCCCCCTGGCGACCTCCACGACGAACCCCTGCGGTTCGGCCGCCGGGTCCGCGTCCGGCACGGCCGCGAGGTCGAGGTTCAGCACAGGCTCGGCGACAGGGTTCACGGCCGACCTAGGATAGGGGCAGCATGTCGAAACGCCGCCGCGGCTACCAGCCGCCTGCCTCGATCACGCGCTCCAGGCCCGGGGCGGGCGCAGCCGGACGCCGGCCGGCCGCCGGATCGTTGCGCCACCAGCCCTTCGAGACACTCGTGGAGCGCGCCCTCGCTTCCATCCCGATGCCGTTCGCTCGGGCCCTGGACGAGGTCGCCATCGTGATCGCCGACGAGCCGACCCGCGAGGAACTCGAGTACGGCGGGCTGGACCCGGACGAGGCGCTGTACGGCCTCTACGAAGGAACGCCCCGCACGGAATGGGGCGCCGACCAGGCCCCGTGGCCCAACAAGATCACCCTCTTCCGGCTCCTGCTCGAAGAGGACTTCCCGGATCCGCGCGATCTCGCCGACGAGGTCCGGGAGACCGTGATCCACGAGCTGGCACACCACCTCGGGATCGACGACGAGCGGCTCCACCAGCTGGGGCACGAGTAGCCGTTACGCCCCGGGCGGTACCTCGAACTGCGCCGGCGCATCCAGCTCGGTCCATTCGTCCACGACGCCCTCGCGGAAGACGACCAGGATGGCCGACGCGGACAGCGCGGTCACCGGACCGTGCCACAGGCCGGCGCGGAGGATGACGCCCACGCCGGGCTGCACGAGGAACGCCCGCACGGAGGACACGTCCGCGTCGCGCCCCACCGCCGTGCCGGGCACGATCGCCGGGACCACCGCCAGGATCCACGGGCTGTCGAACGCCACGGAGAGCTGGGGGCTGTTCGGGTGCGCTTCGATGAACGCGAGTTCGGGGGCACGGGCCGGCAGGTCCAGCGAGCGGGCCAGGACCTCGCCGCCGTACCGCTGTCGGGCGAGTGTGGTCCAGTGCGCCGTCACCGCGTCGCGATCGCCGGCGGGCTGATCGGCGAGGACTTCACCGTAGGGCGCGAACGCCTCGGCGCTGATCGGCAGAACGGCAACCACGGGATCCCCTTTTCGTGCTGAAGTTCAGGCCGGCGGAAGTGGCGCCGCTGCCTGCAGCAATTCTCCCAGCCGCGTGACGTCCACGTTGCCTCCGCTCAGGATGGCCACGACGCGATCTCCCGGACGCAACGGGATCCGGCCGTACAGGAGCGCGGCGAGCGCGGCGGCCCCCGCCGGTTCCAAGACCTGCTTCACGCGCTCCAACGAAAACCGCAGGCCGGCCAGGATCGTCGCGTCGTCCAGCAGCACCACGTCGTCCACGTAGTTGCGGACCATCGCCAGCGTCCAGTCACCGGCAAACGGCGCATTGAGACCGTCTGCGACGGACGCCGGCTGGAGCCGGACGATCTCGCCCGCGGCGAGCGCCAGGGTCATCGCGTTGGAGTTCTCCGGTTCCACTCCGTAGACCCGGATCCCCGGCCGCGACTCCTTCAACGCAGCGGCCACGCCGCTGATCAGACCGCCGCCGCCGATCCCCACGACGACGACGTCGACCTCCGGCAGGTCTTCCAGGATCTCCAGGCCCACGGAGCCGTGGCCGGCGATCAGGTGCGGATGATCGAAGGGGGAGGCAAAGACGAGGTTGCGTTCATCGCGGACCTGCTCCAGACGCTCGTAGGTTTCCGCCATGTGCGCGCCGTGCAGGATCACTTCAGCCCCATACGCGAGGCACGCCTCAACCTTGGCCGGGACCGCGGCGGCCGGCATGACCACCGTCACGTCGACGCCCGCCTCGGCGCCAGCCCATGCGTAAGCCTGGGCCGCGTTGCCGGCCGACAGGGTGATGACGCCGCGCTCCCGTTCCTCCGCCGTGAGCGAGGCAACGACGGAGAGCGCGCCGCGGGGCTTGAACGAGCCCGTCTTCTGGAGGTGCTCGGCCTTGAGGTACAGGCGACCGTCGGCGACGTCAATGCCCGTGGTGCCCCTCATGACGCGCGCTGCCGTAGCCGACGACATCAACGGCGTCCGGTGGACACGACCGTGAAGGAGCGCCCGGGCATCCAGGATCTCGGACAGGGAAACGGATCGGCTCGCCATCGGTGAAGTATCGGGGACGGGGGCGGCTGAGCCGCTTTCGGTCCGCGATCCCATCGCGGCGCGCTACGATGGCGCTCTCAGGCCGCCACGCGCTCGCCTCACGCGCCGTCGAGGAGGACTCCATGCCGGGCTTCACCCCGTTCACGAACAACTACTCGGACCTCTCGGACGAGAACGGCTACCAGTTCGAGTTCCGCTGTGACATCTGCGGCTCGGGGTATCGCAGCGAGTTCATCCGCTCCAAGCTCGGCACCGCGGGCAACATCCTGGGCGGCGCGAGCAACCTGCTCGGCGGGTTCTTCGGGAGCGCGTCGTCGGTCGCGGACAAGGCGAAGCAGATCACGGATCGCGGGGCGCGCGACGAGGCGCTCAAGAAGGCGTCCAACGATCTCGGCCACTTCTTCCAGCGCTGCCCGCGGAACAGCCTGTGGGTGGACGAGACCTGCTGGAACGAGGAGCGCGGCCTGTGCGTGCACTGCGCCCCCAAGCTCGCAACGGAGATGGAAGCCGCGCGGGCACAGACGCAGATCAACCAGATGAACGAGGCCATGGCCGCCTCGACGCAGTTCAGCGGGGATCTCAGCACGCGCACCACCGTCTGCACAAACTGCGGCAAGCCGGTGGGGTCCGAGAAGTTCTGCGGCAACTGCGGCACCCCGGTGGGCCTCGCGAAGTGCAAGAACTGCGGCAACGACGTGGCGCCCGGCACCCGCTTCTGCGGCAACTGCGGAACTCCGGCTGCCTGACGCCTCAGCGGTCGGACGGCCTGCCGGCGAAGAAGCACGATTCTCCGCAGGCCGTGCCGTCGGGTTCGGGTTCGGCCGCCGGGTGACCTTCGCGCGTGGCTCCCGCGCGGCCGCAATGGGCCCTGGCTGAAACGCTGATCAGCCGGCCAGCGTCCCGCACTGCTGGCAGAACCGCGCCCGCGGGGCCAGCGGAGCGCCGCAGCCCGTACACGTTCCAGCGGCCGGCAACGGGGCAGCGGCCGGACCCACGGCCGCCATCGCGGCGCCCGTGGTGCCGATCGCCGCCGGTGAGATGGTGTCCGCGGACGTCAGCGTGCGGCCGCATTTCGGGCACGCGATCCAGCCGGCCTGAAGCGTGGCCCGGCAGTCCGGGCACCGGCCGTGCGTGAACGGCTCGGTGACGCCACAGAACGGGCACGCGGCCGAATCGGCCTGGATGAACTTCCCGCAGTACGGGCAGGGATGCTTGAAGGTCGGCATCAGGTCCCTCCTGCGTTGGGCGGCTCGACCGCCTCCATGGCATCCCCGGAGCCCATGGCGCCGGCTGTAGCGGCCCCCGCCACCTGTGATTCCTGCGCAGCGCGTCCGGGCCATTCGGCTGCTTCGTCCCTCGCCGCCCCATGCCACGCGATGAGATCGTCGATGGCCGCGCCCCACGAAACGTCGTCCCGGTGGACGATGCGGGCGACGAAGCGCCTCCGCGCGGCGGCCAGCGACGGCAGGGCGCGGAGCGCGAGGCGGTAGCGGAGGTACGCCGGCTCCCGCAGGGCGTCGTCGGTCAGCGCCATCGGTTCCCGCAGGAACCGCGAATCCACCAGCGCCTCCGAGATGTCGCGGACGGCTCCGGCCAGGGCATCGGGCCAGGCGGGGTCCGTGCCGAAGTCCGCCCGCGGCTGGACGCGGAAGCAGTACGTGGCATGCGCACCCTCGCTGACGAGTTCGAGTGCCACGAGGTTGCCCGGCAGGGGGACGAAGAACCAGACC
>JANPDJ010000167.1:0-5246 GCA_031431395.1 Chloroflexota bacterium
GGGCAAGATTCCCTCGGACCGTGTGACGTCAAAGACGGCTGCCACGGCCTCTGCGTCCGTGGCGGCCGCGATCTCGACGCGTCCGCCGGTCACGTGGGCGGCGATCTGCGGCCCGACCCCCGGGTAATCCAGGCCCGCCGAGATGGAGTGGGCCTCCACGACCTGGCCATCGCGATCCTGCAGCATGAGGGAGCGGGCGCCATGAAGGATCCCCGGCGTCCCGCCGGCCAGTGCGGCCGCGTGCCGGCCCGTCGGGATCCCGTCGCCGGCCGCCTCCGCGATCGCCAGGCGGACGACAGGCTCGCCGATGAAGCGCTGGAGGAGACCGATGGCATTCGACCCGCCGCCCACGCATGCGAGCACGAGATCCGGCAGGCGCCCCTCGACCGCCTGGACCTGGGCGGCCGCCTCGTCACCGATGACCCGCTGGAAATCGCGCACGATCGTGGGATACGGGTGCGGGCCCATGGCCGAGCCGATCACGTAGTGCGTGGTGGCCACGTTCGTCACCCAGTCACGCATCGCGTCGTTGATGGCGTCCTTCAGGGTCGCGCTGCCGGATGTCACCGGTCGAACCTCCGCGCCCAGGGCGTGCATCCGGAGGACATTGGGCCGCTGGCGCTCGATGTCCTCGGCGCCCATGTACACGACGCACGGCAGGCCGAGCAGCGCGCACGCCGTAGCAGTGGCCACACCGTGCTGCCCGGCGCCCGTTTCCGCGATGACCCGCGTCTTGCCGAGGCGCCGCGTGAGCAGCGCCTGCCCGAGCGCGTTGTTGATCTTGTGGGCGCCCGTGTGCGCGAGGTCCTCGCGCTTCAGGTAGACACGAAGCCGGGCCGGCAGCGGCCCATTCGGCGCAAGACGTCGCGCTTCGGCAAGCGCGGCCGCCGCCAGGTGATCGGCCCGGTAGAGGGACGTCGGACGGCCGGCGTACGTGGTGAGCAGCTCGCGCAACTGGGCCCAGAAACGCGGATCGCGGCGTGTTTCGAGCCAGGCGTGCTCCAGGTCCACGAGGGCCGCCATGAGCGTCTCGGGGACGTAGCGGCCGCCGAACTCGCGGGTGAGGCCCCAGCGGCCACGATCGTTGGCGTCCAGCAGGCCCTCGTCCACGGGTGTCGGCCGTCCTGCCACGGTGGGCTGATCGAGGCGTGCCGCACGTGCGCGCTTCGCGAACACGGCGACACGGAAGGCGTCCTTGCGCGGGCGGAGACCCGGGATTCGCGGCGCCTCGACGCCGGACGCCACGTCCACGCCCAACGCGGGCACTGCCCGGAGCACCGCACCCACCACGGCCGCGTTGAGGCCCCCGGCAAGAATGACCGGCACCTCACGCGCGACGGCAGCTGCCAGCCGCGTCTCGATCTGCCGACCGGTCCCCCCGGGGAAGGGCCCGCCCGATGTGTCGATGAGCACCTGCTCGCAGCGGCCCGCAGAGAGATACCGCCGGACGGCGGCCACGGTTCCCTCGACGAGCACGGAGGCCTCGGCCTCACCGGAGGCCGTCGCTGGGAGATGGAGCACCTTCCAGGTGGGGCGGGTGACGGCCGTGGCCTCTTCCACCGACTCGATCCCGGAGAGCTGGACGACGTCCGGGTCGATCGCCGCGACGATTTCGGCCAGGCGGTCCGGGCCGGCATCGGCAGTGATCGCCACGAGCCGCGGCCGATGGCCGGCCGAAGTGATCCGACGGGTGAACCGGGCGAGCTCGGCCGCCTCCGCGAGGGTGAGCGCACGCGGCGTGCCTGGCACCACGTTGAGCCCGATCGCGTCCGCTCCGGCGGCCACGGCGGCGGCGATCCCATCGGCATCGGTGATCCCGCAGATCTTCACGCTCGCGGTTCGCGCGCTGTTCGCCGGGTCGCGGGGGACGGCACCGGCCGCGACGAAGGCGCTCACCGCCGCCCTGGGATCCGCAGATCGCATCAGCGCCTCGCCGACGAGTGCACCGTCAAACCCCAGCGCGCGCCAGCCGGCGACGGTCAATGCTTCGCGCACGCCGGACTCCGCGATCACCAGCCGGTCCTCCGGGACGAGGTGGCGAAGCCGGGACGCGCGTTCAGGGTCCACGTCGAGCGTGCGCAGGTCGCGGTTGTTGATCCCGATCAGCCGGGCCGGTGTCGCCAGCGCGCGCTCCAGTTCGCGTTCATCGTGGGCCTCGACGAGCGGCTCCAGGCCGAGATCCAGCGCGCGCTTGACGAGGTCCGACAGGCGGCGCGGCGGGTGGAGCACCGCGAGCAGCAGCACGATGTCCGCGCCGGCACGCCGGAGCACCGGAAGTTGTCGCGCCTCGACGACGAACTCCTTCGCAAGGACGGGGATGCTGACCGCGGCCCGGACGGCCGAGAGATCAGCGACGGAACCCCCAAACCAGTGCGGCTCGCAGAGCACGGAAATGGCCGCGGCACCACCGGCCTCGTAGGCCACTGCCCGTGTAACAACGTCGTCCGCGGCGGCAATCTGGCCGGCGGAAGGCGACCGGCGCTTGACCTCGGCAATCAGGTGCAGTCCGGGCTGCGCAAGTCGCGCCACGATGTCGCGTGGTGGGGCGGCCGTCCGGGCGACCCGGGTGAGATCGCGCAGCGACGCGCCGGCCAGCTCGGCCGCGACATCCACCGAACGGCGTGCGGCGATGTCCGTGACGACGCTCCGGCGCGCCCGTCCGGCGCTGGCCGACTGTCGAACATCCACCGTCATGACGTCGCTCCGTGGACCGGAGCCGCTTCGAATTGCCGCTTTGCGTCCCGCAACCGGCCGAGGAGGCCGACCACCGCTCCCGAATCGATCGTTGCCGCGGCCGCCACGACGCCCGCACGGAGATCGGCCGAATGGCCGGCGACCACGAGGCCCGCGGCGGCGTTCAGCACGACAACGTCGCGCCGAGGCCCGCGCTCTCCGCTCAGCACGTTCTCGATCAGGCGGGCGTTGTCGTCCGCCGTCCCGCCGGCAAGATCCGAGGTCGAGGCAGCGGCGAGGCCAACATCCCCCGGCCTGATCTCGCGGCGCACAATGCCGCCCGGCGTGATGTCGTACAGGACGCCCGTGCCGTCGAGGGGCAGCTCGTCGAGACCGTCGCCGTGGACGACGAAGGCGTGATCGGTGCCCAGGCGTCGCAGGACCTCGGCGATCTTGGGGGCGGCCACGGCATCCCCCACTCCCACCACCTGGCGCCGCGCGCCCGCCGGGTTCGTCAGTGGACCCAGGAAGTTGAAGGCCGTCCGGACCCCGATCTCGCGCCGCGTCGGACCGGCATGCTTCATCGCCGGATGGAACCCGGGCGCGAACAGGAATGCGAAGCCGTACGTTCGCAGGGACTCGGCCGCAGCGGGTGCGTCGAGATCCGTCCGGACACCCAGCGCCTCCAGCACATCGGCCGACCCGGAACGTGACGTGATCGCACGGTTGCCGTGCTTCGCGACCGGGACGCCGGCGGCGGCCACGACAAGTGCGGCCGCAGTGGAAATGTTGAACGTGCCGCTCCGATCTCCGCCCGTGCCGCACGTGTCCACGACCCCGGCCGGGGCTTCCACGCGGACCACGCGCTCCCGCATCGCCGCGGCGAAGCCCGCCAGTTCATCGACGGTCTCGCCGCGCATGCGCAAGGCGACCAGCAGCGCGGCAAGCTGGGCGGGCGTGGACAGGCCATCCATCACCGCGCCCATCGCGGCGTGTGCGTCCGCCTGCGAGAGCGCGCCGCCGTCCACGACGGTTGCCAGCGCCGCGCGCACGACGTCGCTCACCGCGGGCTCCCGGTGGAGGTTCGCGCGCGCCGCGCTACCGCTTCGGCCCCGTCAGTCTGCTCCGCCATGCCACTCGTCGCGAACGATCCGGCCGCCGCATCCAGCCGCTCGGCCTCGCCCTCGCCGGCGAGCCGCAGGAAGTTCGCAAGGACGTGCGGCCCCTGGGGCGTCAGCACGGATTCCGGGTGGAACTGCACCCCCTCCATGCGCCGGCCGGTGTGGCGGAGACCCATGACGACGCCGTCCGATTCGCTCCACGCGGTGATTTGGAGCTCCGGCGGGAGCGTGGCCGGATCCACGCACAGCGAGTGATAGCGCGCAGCATCGAATCGGGGCGGCAGCCCGTCGAGCAGTCCGCGGCCGTCGTGGGTGATCTCGGACGCCTCGCCGTGGACGAGCGTCGGTGCGCGCACGATCGACCCGCCGAAGGCGGCCGCCATCGACTGCATGCCGAGGCACACCCCCAGCAGCGGGACGTCGTGCCGCGCCGCCACCCGGATCGCCTCCACGGAAACGCCCGCGGTGTCCGGGTTGCCGGGTCCGGGCGAGATCACGATGCCGTTCAGACCGGATGTCGGATCTGACGCCAGGGCCTCGATCTCCCCGCCGGTGATCGCGTCGTTGCGGACGACCCGGACATCGGCCCCGGCTGCCTGGAGCGCCTGCACCAGGTTGAAGGTGAACGAGTCGTAGTTGTCGATCACGAGGATCATGCGCGGCTCTCCACGGGTGCCAGTCGGCCTGCGTCCCCGCTCGCGGCGTTGGTCCCGGCCGCCAGATCGATCGCTCTCCGCATCGCGGCGGCCTTGTGCTCCGTCTCCTCGAACTCCCTCTCCGGGACGCTTCCGGCCACGATGCCGGCGCCCGTGTGGAGATGGGCCATGCCGTCCTTCAGGACCGCGCTCCGGATGGTGATGGCCGTGTCGAGATTGCCGTCGTAGCCCAGGTACCCGACGGCGCCACCGTAGAGCCCGCGGCGCTCGCGCTCTGCCGCGGCGATGAGCTGCATGGCCCGAACCTTGGGCGCCCCGGACAGCGTTCCGGCCGGGAACACAGCACGCAGGGCGTCCAGCGTGTCCACGTCGGACCGGAGCCGGGCCTCAACATGGCTCACAAGATGGAGGACGTGGCTGTACTTCTCCACCTCCATGTACTTCGTGACGGTGACCGTACCCGGTCGAGCGACCCGCCCGAGATCGTTGCGGCCCAGGTCCACGAGCATCACGTGCTCTGCTCGCTCTTTCGGGTCGCGCTGCAGCTGCGCGGAGAGCACCGTGTCCTCGGCGGCGGTCGCGCCCCGCGGTCGGGTACCGGCAATGGGGTGCGTCGTCAGCCGATCGCCCTCCACCTGCAGCAGGAGTTCAGGCGACGCACCCACCACCTCGAACCCGGGCATCCGGACGTAGGAGAGGTAGGGGCTGGGATTCACCCGCCGTAGCGCGCGGTAGCTCTCGAGGCCGGCCAGTGGCCGGCCCGTCGCGTCGAGCGGCAGCTCGATGGACTGCCGCC
>JANPDJ010000168.1:0-3424 GCA_031431395.1 Chloroflexota bacterium
CGCCATGCCATCGCGTCCAGCATCCCGAATCGCTCCGCCTCGTTCCGGAACAGGCCCATCTCGTCCGCGAGGTGCTCCGCGTAGAGGCCCCAGCCCTCCACGTATGCCCCGCCGACCAGGCGCGACCCCAGCCGTCGGAACGCCGGCAGTTCCGGGTGCTCCATCTCCAGCGCGATCTGGAAGTGATGGCCGGGGACCGCCTCGTGATACGTGGTGGTGGCGAGCTTGGAGAACGTGCGCGACGGCAGGTCGTACGTGTTGACGTAGTAGATGCCCGGCCGGGACCCGTCGAGGCTGGGCGGGTAGTAGTACGCGAAGGGCGCGTCGGCCTCCTTGAACTCCTCCACCGCGCGGACGGAGCACGAGGAACGCGGCTGGCGCCCGAAATAGGCCGGTGCGGCGGCCAGGGCCCGCTCGATGTCCTCCCGGGCACGCGCCAGCAGTTCTGCCCGAGAGCCCGGGATGTTCGCGGGGTCGCGGGCGAGATGGCGGCGGAACCCCACCGTGTCGGCGCCGAAGCCGGCGGCCCCCGCGATCTTCCGGCGTTCGATTTCGATCTGGCCGAGTTCTTCCAGCCCGATCTGGTGGAGATCCTCCGGCTCCAGGTCCAGCGTCGTCCAGGCGAGGACCTGCGTCCGGTACAGCTCGGCGCCATTGGGGGCAGACCAGAGGCCGGGCTCCTCGCGGCTCGCAGCCCGATACTCGCCCCGGAGGCCCTCCAGGAAGGCCGCATCGGCCGGGTAGACGTATTCGCGAACGGCGTTCAGGACGCGATCGCGATCCTCATCCGTCGCCACCCGCGCGGTCTGGACGACGACCGACTCTTCCGGCGGCACGGACAGGATTCGCTCAAGCTGCGCGATGGTGCGCTCCGTGGTGATCCGCGAAGCGGTCATGCCGCTGGTGAGCCCTTCGTACAGCAGCTCCGTGTTCGCGGCCATGAAGGCCGGGTAGGCGCGCAGCCGGGCGAGGAACCGCTCGAGGCGCTCCGGCGTGTCCGCGGGCTGGAACTGCGTGATCACCGGCAGGGTCTGCTGGGGTCCCTCCAGCTGGTCCACCACCTTGATCCGGTCGATCCGCTCGTCGTCCTGGCGCGTCGTGAGATCGCAGACGACCTTGACCATGTCGAGCGTGATCCGCTCTTCCACCGACAGCCCCACGGGCGAAATCGCGTCGGCGGCCGTCCGCGTCCCTTCGACGAGGCGGCGCATGGTCGCCCGTCCCTCAGGTCCCGGGTCCGGGAGCCGATCGTCGTAGCGCTCGTCGCCGTAGACCGTCGCCGTCGTGGGCGACATCTCCAGGATGGACTCCCAGAACCGGTCGGCAAGGTCGTTGACGGCCGAGAACGGCCGGCCAGGATCGGTCACGTGTGGCCTCCTGTTGGAGTCGGCCGGGGCGTCGAGCGAGCGGTTCGCGGCCCCTGGGGTGCGTGGCGGAACGGGTGGCGGCAAGCGTAGCGTGTCGCGTCCGGGCGGAGGCCTGGCGCCCGGCCAGGGGCTCGGCGCCCCGCCGGCTATTCGAACAGGGAGATCTGCTCCGCGCCGCGATCCGCGGCCGGATCCAGTCCGAGGAGTGGCTCCAGGTCCGCAAGCGTCACCGCGTCGCGGGCCGCCAGGGCACGGAGGTGACTGGACTTGAGGATGTGCCAGTTGCCGGCCTCCATCGACTGCCGCAGGAGGGGCGAACGGGCCAGCTTGTGGCGAACCAGTTCGGTCCGTTCCGGTGCGATCACGAGGAACCGCACCAGTTCGTCATCGGCTGGGATGCGCGCGTGGCGGCGCAGGATGGGGTCGCCCAGCATGGCCGTCCACTCCAGCTCGAACATGAACGTGACCTTGCCGCGGACGTACCAGATGCACGGAATGACCTGCAGTTCCTCCATCGGCGCACGGCTGATGGACCTCAGGTTGACCCGGAGCTCGCGGTCGGTGAGGCGGTTTTCGAGCTTCTCGCCCTCGTGGGTCCGGGTCTGGTCGCGGACGCCGATCCAGACCTGCATGCCCAGGCGGTGACCCAGGTCTGCAAGGGTCGCGACGAGCTCCACGCGCTCGCGGCTGCGCCTGGGGATGTCCTCGCTCGTCACGAGCCGATCCGGAGTGGACGCCATGCTCCGATAGGAATCCAGGCAGGCGCGGATCAGCGCCTCGTCGGGCTGATCATGACCGGTGAACATCGTGCCGATCCGCTCGAAGAGTGTCGCCTCGGAGAGACGGCCCGCAGTAGAGAGGAGGCTGAAGATGGCCCACTCAACCCGGTCCGCGAGCGGGAGGGCCGCCGCCGTCCGTTCCCCGCGATCGGCCAGCCACCAGCGGCCCGGTTCGATCTCGCGCACCCGGCGGTTGTCGGATCGACCCAACTCCTCGTGGATCAGTGCGAGCAGACCGTCCATGGATTCGTTCCAGGCGTCGCCGGCCCCGTCGCGTCCGCCGCCCACGGCTCCCGTTACCGGCTTCGGGCGATCCCCGCGTTCGTCCGCCTTGCCCCCTGTGTCGAGCGACGGGTCGTCGGGATCGGGCGGGATCAGCCCGGCCGAACGGAGGAGGCGGCGCAGGTGTCCGGCCGCGTCCAGCCCAACGAGGATCTCACCCAGCAGCCGCTCCGAATCGGCCGGCTCGCCACGCGCCTTGAGAATCTCGACGGCCGTATCCGTCACGGACCGGGATGCCTCGGCGCGCGAGAACAAACCGCGGCCCAGGCGCTCGGCCGGGGCGAAGAGCCCGCGTCCCGGCCCGTACGAAGGATCCCCGGCACCGCCCGGTACGGACGGCAGCGCTACGTTCCCGCGGGTGCGCGAGCCAGGCCCGATCGGGGCGCCAGGCGGCACGAATTCCACCACGCCGGATTCGCCGACGGACGCCTCGTCCAGCTGCGCCGCGACGAGCCGGTAGCCGGCCGCGACCGCACCGAGCACCGTCGCGACCACCGCTTCCGGCCCGCCTTCCTCCAGTGCCAGCACCACGCGTGCGTCGTGCGTCAGGAGCGGAGCGACAGCCTCCAGGCTGGGCTTGAGCACCGAAGATTGCCAGCCCCAGCGCAGCTTCGCGGACGATCGGAAGAGCGGCGCCAGCGGCAGCATCGCGGCAGCGTCGTAGCCGAGGGCCCAGGCCGTCGCGTAGTAGTCGAACGAGAGCCGATCCTGGCCGGGCCGGAGCGGCGGCTGCCCCAGCACGAGCCGGACCCGGGGCTGTGGTTCGGCGCCTGACAGCCTGTCGGCCTCAGCGGCCAACGCCCGCACGATGGCCGGCGTACCGAGGCGGACGAGAACCGCCGAGGGTGTTTCGGCGAGGCTCCGCAGGTCCTCTCTGAAGCGCGCATGGATCAGGCCGGACGACACGCCTTCCAACCGCTGCACGAAGCCGCGCACCAGCCGGAACGCATCCTCAAAGGTGAGCCACGGGTTTCGCTCGCGCCATTGGCCGCTGCC
>JANPDJ010000169.1:0-2554 GCA_031431395.1 Chloroflexota bacterium
CGTGCTGGACGCGTTGATCACCGAGTTGCGGACGCTGATCCCCGGTCCGCGCGGACGGCGCGCGGGCGTCGAGCAGGAGATCGCCACGGTCCGCGAGGCCTGGCTCGCCAAGTGGATGCCCAAGCTGACCTCCACGGACGCCCCGATGACACCGTATCGCGTCATCTGGGATCTGCTTCACACCGTCGACGTGCCCAACACGATCATCACGCACGATGCCGGCTCGCCCCGCGACCAGTTGTCGCCGTTCTGGCAGACATCGGCGCCGCTCACCTACATCGGCTGGGGCAAGTCCACGCAGCTCGGGTATGGCCTGGGCCTTGCGATGGGCGCCAAGCTGGCTCGGCCCGACAAGCTGTGCATCAACGTCATGGGCGATGCCGCCATCGGCTTCACGGGCATGGACTTCGAGACGGCCGTACGGGAGCGCATTCCGATCCTCACGATCGTCCTCAACAACTTCTCCATGGCGATCGAGCTCGACGTGATGCCGATCTCCGGGCGCAAGTACAACGCGACGGACATCTCCGGCGACTATGCCGCGATGGCACGGGCGTTCGGCGGCCACGGCGAGCGAGTCTCGGATCCCGCGGAAATCATCCCGGCCATCAAGCGGGCCATTGCCCGCACGGAAGCCGGCCAGCCGGCGCTGCTGGAGTTCCTGACGACCAAGGAGCAGGCCTTCTCGCTGCACCCGGTCGGGTCCGACGCTGGGGTCGCGACCGAGATGTAGGGTGTCCGGGATCGTCGTCGGAGCCGCGACTGCGACGACGAGCGCCTCCCCGGGCGTTACGGGACGGCGCCTCGGCTGCTCGAAGGAGCGCCAATCGCCGGCAGCACGGTAGCGGGCTGAAGGACGCTGGACCAATCGGCTGGCGGGTCGACGACCGCGGGCTTCGTGGGATTGATGACCCCGCCCGCGATCGTGTCGACGATGGCTGCTGTCGCGCGGTCCAGCGGCCAACCCCGCGTATGCACGAGCTCGTCGAACACGGGCGGGGTCGACAGCGCGAAGGCGAGATCGGCGGCGGAGGAGGCATCATGGCCGGACGCCAGCCGGCCTTCTGCAGCGATTCGATCAGTGATCGAGCGCAGGTGCGTCCGGCGGTAGCCGTCGACCTCGCGGAGGTAGGTCCCGATCTCGGGGTCCGACCGTCGGACCCGCTCGGAGAACTCGACGATCGGCCACGCACGGTCCCACAGGCTGCAGGTCGCCTCGAGCATCCGTCGGAGCGCCGTCTCTCCGTCGGGGCTCCGCCAGACACGATCGAACCCCGCGTACAGCCCCGCATCCCGCTGCGCCGCATCGATCACTGCCATCAGGAGACCGCGTTTCGAACCGAAGTGCGTGTACAGCGTCTGGACTGAGCATCCGGCCGCCCTCGCGATGCGGTCGACTGGGATGTCGGACGCGCCCGGCAGCAGACCACGGGCGGCTTCGACGATCCGCTCGTGCGTCTTCGCCGCGGTCGCGGCGCGAATCCCAGGGTTGTACGCGCGTGGCACAGACACATCTTGACACGCTGGAATATCGTTCTAGCGAAAGAACGACGTTCCAGTCAAATAAGACGGTTCTGCGCCGTCGCTGGCGTCGTGGGGGGGAACATCATGGACCGCAGCGTTGCTCGAATCGGTGCCTGGGCCGGCTGGCTGGGGCTGCTTGGGATCCTTGGTTATCACGTCGGCCTGACGATCCTCGCGGGCCAGCGCGTCAGCGGAACGACGGACGTGGCGGCGATCCGCGCGTATTACGGGAACAGTGTCGTCGCGATCGCAGGTGTGGAGCAATTCCTGGTTCTTGTCCCAATCCTGATCTTCGCGGTGGCCCTTCGAGAGACGCTCGGCGCCACAGCAATCGGTCGACTGCTGGGTGGCGTCGCACTGCTCGCGGTCGTAGCGGAACTTCCGGTGATCGCGACGGAGATCGCCGCGCAGGCAGCCGTCGTGACCGCCGTCCAGACGGGCGAGCCGGTCGCAGGGCTGTTCCGGTTCTGGGACGTTCTTTACAACAGCGGCGCCTACGTCCTCGAGGCGACCTGGGTGCTGGCTTTCGGACTCGCCATGAAGGGCGTGCCCGGGTTCCCACGGCGTCTCCCGGCACTCTCGGGTGTGACGGCACTGCTGCTGGGTATCAACGTCTTTGCGATCTGGGTGGGGATCCCCGACGCCGCCACGTTGCCGTCCGCGCTCTTCCTGGCCGTCTGGATGGCCATGGCGAGTATCGGCCTGTGGCGCATCGCGTCGTCGAAGACGCCTCCAGTCGCGGTCATCCCGCCGGGCTGAGATGACGCTATGCGCCGGCGGCGACCAGTGATTCGGCGATGATCCCCAGCGCGAGGTCAACTTCCGCGGCCGTCGTGACGAGCGGCGGGACGATCCGCACGACGTTGGCGTAGGTACCCGCGGTCAGCACGATGAGGTTGCGCGCCAGCGCCTCGGCGTGGACGCGTTTCGTCATCCCCGCATCGGGCGTGTGCGCAGCACCACTGGCAGGGTCGATGAACTCGAGCGCGAGCATCAGTCCCAGCCCTCGGACGTTCCCCACGGACGGATG
>JANPDJ010000170.1:0-11273 GCA_031431395.1 Chloroflexota bacterium
GAGCGGTCGATGGGGCGCGTCGACAGGGGCCCTGCCGCGGGCAGTGGCCCGGGGGCGTGTGCCGTCTCCCCGGCCGCCACTTCGCCGGGGCCGATGGGCCCGTCGAACGAGACCGTCGAATCCTGGGGCAGCATGCCGAACCGCATGTAGAGGCCGTTCGACATCGGGTTCGATGCGCCCGTCAGCACCGTCAGCGCCGTGGTGGGGCCCGTCCCGGCCATCGAGCGCCGGATCAACTCCGTGCCCACCTTGCGCGACTGCCAGGCCGGCATGACGTGAAGCGCGTCCAGGTACCAGACGTCGTCGCGGAGCGTCGCGTATGCCGCGCCGATCATCTCGGCGCCGGCCTCCGCCACCCAGAAGCGCTCGCCGTCGTTGCGAACGCAGAAGTGGCGGAGCCGGATCACCCGCTCCGCCGGGAGCGAGTGCTTGACCGTCAACCCCATCTTGCGCGAGAGATCGTCCGACGCACCCTGGACGATGCGGTACGTCTGCTCCGCATCCTCCATCCGGGCTCGCCGGTACGTGATCTCCGCGGTCGGCGGGTCCAGCGCGGCGCCAGTCGTCATCGCGCCACGATCAGCGGCCGGAGTACGACGAGCGCCCGCCGGCGACCGGGGTGGCTGCTTCGGCACCGCCCGCCGGCCGGGACGCCAGCGCGCCGATCAGCGTGTCGAGGTGCATCACGAACTCGAGCGTGACTTCGATCACGTCGGCCTGGGTGCCCTCCACCAGTGGGTGCCAGCGGCCGTCCGGCTCCTGCGTGTCGACGTACCAGTCGCCCATCCGCAGCGTCCAGTCGAGGTACTGATGCTCGCCGGTCACCTGGTACATCAGCGATGAGCCCCACGAGGACTTGCACACGGCCGGGTACTTGAATTGCGCCTGGGTGGCGGCCATGGAGAACGCCATGTAGCGCCGTGCGAGCTCCAGGTACTCCGGGCGCGGGTCCGCGAGGTAGAGACGGCACAGGAACCCGGCCGATATGCCGCCGATCGTCCAGCGCTGCGACCGGTCCACCGCGTTGTCAACGACCATCCGGAGTTGGAAATCCGGGTCCGTGCGCCAGATCGGCGCCTGGCGGGTTCGCGACCAGAAGCAGTAGAAGCTGCCCGGCAGTTCGGTCTGCGCGTCGTAGATCCGCTGAAGGAAGCCCGCCACCCTGCGAGCCGAGACAAGGTCACCGCACGAGATTGCGGCAAAGCCCACCCCGCACGTGTACGGGATGTCACCCTCGTCGCTCAGCGAGCCGTCGTCGAGATGGTCGTTGGCGACCGAACCCGAGATCGTGTCGAGGTCCGCCACAAGGGCCGGCAGCAGGCCGACGCCCAGGTCGTACTGGTGGAGCATCTGGGCGCCGATGATCAGCGCGGAGTCGCGGTAGCCCCACGCGTCCTTCCAGACCCGGAGCGGCCCGTCGATCCGCGCGACGCCATCGGTCGATGCCGACGCCGGCACGAGCAGGTTCCGGCGGATCCAGCCGGCCATCGCGTGGCCCGCCTCGACCTCGCCCATCGCCGCGAATGTCCAGAGTGCCCGGTAGTACTTCCACCCTTCCTCGGGGTTCCCCAGCGACCCGTCGGGGTTCTGGAGCGCCAGCAGCCAATCCGCGCCGCGCCGCCGCGCGTCCATGTAGGCAGCGAGCCGCCCGGGTTCTACCAGGCCAGCGTCCGGATGCGAGCGGGTCTCGACGGCCATGGGTCTGCCTCCTGGGTCAGTGGGTTCCGGCGCCGGGGGACGCATGATCGCCCGCCCGCTTCGCCTGGATCGCCTCGTCAACCATGTCGAAGACGGAGTGCCTGGGCTCGTAGCCCAGGATTCCGCGCGCCTTCGCGCTCGACACGTACCAGCTGGCCCGGATGCTGGGCCGCCGGATGACGACGTACTCGATGCCCAGCCGGTCGGCGACGTGGGCCGCCAGCTGCTCCTCGTTGTACGGCGCCGCAGGGCCGATGTTGAATGCCTCGCCCACGGCCGCCGGATGTGTGAGCAGGAGCCACAGGCCCCGGGCCGTGTCCCGTGCGTCGGCCAGGTTCGTGGTCGCGATGCGACCCTCCATGTCCGCCAAGACGAAGACCCGCTCCGTACCGGTATCGTGCCGGCGCAGGTCTGCGAGGAACGACTCCTCGTCCGCGGATCGGTCCGGCCGGGACTCCAGGAAGCGGATGGCAGCCTGGACGAACATCCGGCGCCCGAACGCCGAGTCCGGCTCGATCAGCTCCCACGCATCGGTGGTCGCCGTGGGCCGGATGATCGTCGAAGGGATCCCGTAGGCGCGCCAGAAGGTGAGGGACATCTCCTCGGCACCGTACTTCGTTGCGCCGTAGATCGTGCCGGGCTGCCGGGCCTGCGTCTCGTCAATTGGCAGGAAGGGGACGGCGGCTGCGGCCGGGCTCCAGTACACCGCATCGCTGCTCGCGTAGATGAAACGCGAGATCCCCGGCGCCCGGTGCCGCGCAGCCTGGAGCAGGTTGAATGTCCCGCCGAGGTTGACGTCGAAGAACTGCTGGTCGGAGGCGAGTCGCGAGGTCAACGCGCCGCCAAGCGCCACGATCGCGTCGACGCCCTCAACTGCATCACCGACGGCCGCGGCATCCTCGAGCCGGCCGGGGACCACCTGTACACCGGGGCCAGCGATGTTCTGGTTGTTGGGGTCGCCCGGAAGGACGAATGCGCGTACCTCGTGGCCCTCGCCGGTGATCAGCCGGGTCAGGTGGGCGCCCATTCGGCCGGCTGCGCCGGTCACCAGCACCTTCACGGAGCCACCACACCTCGGTACGGGCGGGTACATTCGAGGCCCGCAATCTGCTGCGGTTGCGCTCGTCTCCCGTGCCGACGGATGATACCGGTGCCGGACTCCGTGCCGCCGATGCGGCATCGTGGCACGGGCCAGTCGTTCCGCGAGCCAGCGATCCCCCAAGCGGCGCCCCCGCGCCGCCCGAACACGCCAGTGTCGCGCCGCCCCAGGAGGACCTCATGCCCGCCACCGACAAGCTCCCGTCCGTCGCCGGATCCACTGCGGTCCCGGCGACACGCAACGAGGGCGGTCCGGGCGCGGATCCCGCCGTTCGATCGCTGTTCAAGCCGGCGCCGGGCATGATCTACCTCGACACGGCCACGTACGGCCTGCCGCCACGGCCCACGGTCGAGGTCATGGAGCGGGCGCTCAAGGGCTGGCAAGCAGGAACGGCCAACTGGATCGAGGACTGGGACCGGCCCTCGGACCGGTGCCGAGCCGACTTCGCGGGGCTGATCGGCGCGGATCCCACGGAGATCGCCTACATCCCGGCGGCTTCCGTGGGCGCCGGCGTCGTCGCCGTCTCCCTGAAGGCCGGCGACCACATCGTGGTCCCCGACGACGAGTTCACGTCCACCCTCTACCCCATCCTCGTGGCCAAGGAGCGCGGTGCGATCGTCCACGAGGTGCCCTTCGAGGCGCTCGCCGAGGCGACAAAGCCGGGCACCCGCCTCGTGGCCTTCAGCCTCACCCAGATGCAGACCGGCAAGACGGCCGACTTGGCGGCCATCTGCGAGCGCGCGGAAGCCGTGGGTGCGGAGGTGTTCGTGGACGCCACGCAATCCGTGCCGTTCGTGCCGCTGGCGGACGTGATCTCCCGCATCGACTATCTCGTCTGCGCGGGGTACAAGCACCTCCTGTCGCCGCGCGGAACCGCCTACTTCTACGTTCGCCCGGATCGCTGGGACCGGCTCGAGGCCCATAACGCGAACTGGCGCGCCGCGGACCAGCCCTTCAACCGCTACTTCGGCGGCCCACTCTCCCTGTCTGCGAACGCGGCCCGGTTCGACGTGTCCCGGGCGTGGCTGCCGTGGCTGGGGGCGAGCGAATCGCTGCGCCTGCTGGCACTGTGGCGCGACGGCGACCTCTTCGAGCAGGTCCGGACGCTTGCCCGGCGTCTCGCGGCCGGGACCGGCATCCCGGCGCCCGGGTCGTCGCTGGTCTGCGTGCCCATTCACGACGCGGAACATGCGCGCGCGGCCCTTGCCGCGGCCGGGGTCAAGGCCGCGGTCCGCGGAACGTCCATCCGGTTCTCGCCGCACGTCTACAACACGGAGGCGGACATCGACCGCGCAATCGAGGCGATCGCCCCGTTCATCTGATCGGCGGCAGCGAGACGCCCCATCACGCGGCCGCGTGGCGGTTTCGGAGAGCCATGTGGCTCCTCCGCGGTCAGCGCGTCAGCGGCAGCAGGTGGAGCGGCGTGAACTGCAGGAGCTCGCGGCACCGCGTCACGTCGAACGGCACCTCCCGGCCGACCAGCGGCCGGCGGAGCATGGTGGTCGGGTGGTAGCGGGCCATGAGGTCCGCGGTCGGCAGCGCGGAGTAGGTGTCCGGCGCCATGACGTTGATGACGTGGCAGCCCGGGATGTCGCGCTCCACGGCGAGCCCGAACGCGCGGGCTGCATCGCGGACATCGAGATAGGCCCACAACTCCCTCGCGAGCGGCGCCGGATCCTCCGCGACCGCGGCCATCCGCGCCAAGTGGTCGTCCATGGGGGCGGTGTTGGGAATGCGGAGCGCCACCACCTGGGACCCGTGCCGGCGGTGCATCATCGCAGCCGTGGCTTCGTCGACCTCCTTCGAGAGGGCGTACGGGTCCGTCCCGATGTTCGGATGGGATTCGTCCACCGGCGCAACGAGCGGCGCCAGGCCCGGGGCACCGTACGGCAGTCCCAGGAGCGAGATGCTGGAGGCCAGCGAGACGCGCCGCACCCCCGCGTCGCCCGCCGAGTCCAGCGCCACGAACGTGGCCTCCACATTCGTGGCGAAGACCTCCAGGGGAGTGCCGTGATTGGGCGTGGGCAGCGCGGCCAGGTGGATCAGGGCGTCGGGTCGGGCCACTTTCATGAAGCCGGCCATGAAGCGCGGATCGCGGACGTCGCCCTTCGACCAGGCGGCGCCATCGCCGGCCGACCCGGGTGGCGGAGCGACACGGTCGAGGGCGTGGACCCCGTGGCCGTGGGCCAGCAGGTCCGCCACCACGGCACGCCCGATTCGCCCGGCGGCACCGGTCACCGCGATCCGCATGGGCACCGTCAACTCATCGCCGGCGGCCATCGCCGCGCGCATCCGGGATCGGGAGCGGCCGGCCCAGGAGCAGGTGCCCGCCCAGCCAGCCCCAGCCGATCGTGAACATTGTCAGCCCCAGGATCGCCGGGGTCTCGAAGCCCGACCCTCCGTTGCTCGCGCCGAGAACCAGGAATAGGAGCACGGAGCCGGCGCCGATCGCCACGATGCCGCTCGCGAGCCGGTGCCGGGCGCCGTTCAGGTAGCCCACGATGCCAAAGACGGTCGAGCCGATCAGGAGCAGCAGCAGTCCCGGCCCCACCAGCCCCACGACGCCGGTCACGGCCGCCGCCACGAACAGGACCGCAGCCGTGCTGATGGTGAGATCGCCGACGAGGTCGCCCAGCCCGGGGGTTCGGGGAACGCGCAAGTCCAGCGCGAGGGCCGCGACGGCCAGGCAGGCGGGCGACAGGGCCATCACCAGGAGCGACGCCCGATCGAGCGAGCAGGACGTACCGGTGCACGCCAGGAGCGAATTGGCCAGCACGATCAGGGTCACAGGCCAGAGCAGCGCGCCCGCGATGCCGAAGGCCCCGCCCAGCCGGACGTTCCGGGACGCCGCGGGGTAGAAGGCCTGGTCCGGGTCCTGGTGTCTCATCGATGGCGGGGTTCGAGCAGCGGGCCCGGGATCCTCGCCGGACGCATGCCTGGCCCCGAAGCTGGAGCCTTCAGGCCGGCGATGCTGCGGGGACCTTCGGCGCTTCGAACGCCGTGTGCGCCGGCGCCTTCGACGGATCCACGGCGTGCTTCTTGACGAACGCCTCGTCCACCTCGACGCCCAGGCCGGGGCCGGTGGGGATGTCGAGCCAGCCATCGGCGCCCATCTTCAGAGGCGTGGTCAGCAGGTGGTCGCGGAAGGGGTTCTCCGTCATGTCGAATTCCAGGAGCGGCTTCTCGGAGGCCGGGGACTTCGTCGGGTCCGGCAGCCCGGCGAGCACCTGAATCGTGGCGGCGAGCATCAGCGCGCCACCCCAGGCGTGGGGGATGTACTGCACCGCATAGAGGCGCGCAAGGTCGGCGAGGAACTGGCTCTCGCCGATGCCGCCGCACATCGCAACATCCGGCTGGATGATGTCCACGGCATGCCGCAGGAGGAAGTTGCGGACCTCGCCGCGCGTCACGAGGCCTTCGCCGCCGGCCAGCGGCAGGTCCAGCGCATCGCGCATCCGCTCGTAGCCCGCGTAATCCGTCTGCGGGATGGGCTCCTCGAACCACTTGAAGCCCAGGCGTGCCAGCCCCCGGCCCATCTCCAGCGCCCGCGGCAGCGTGTAGGCCGCGTTGCCGTCCGCCATGAAATCCAGGTCGGGATAGTCGGAGCGCAGGCGCTCGATCAGGTCCAATTCGTGCTTGATGGGATAACGGCCCACCCGCATCTTGATCGCGGTGAAGCCCTTCGCGGTGAGTTCGGCGAACTCCTGCGGCCACGAATCCTTGGGGTCCACGCCGTCGAAGTAGCCGCCGCTCGAGGCGTACACGCGCACCCGGTCGCGCAGGGCCCCGCCGTACAGGCCGTAGGCGGGCATGTTGAGCAGCTTGCCGCGCAGGTCGTCCGTGGCGATCGCGATCACGCTGGTCGCCTCGGAATTCGCCGACGCGTTCCACGCCAGCGTGTGGATCTCGCCGGATCGGAGCGGATCCTTGCCGATCAGCATGTCGCCCAGGTCCCGGAGGATCTGCACGATCCCGGCGGAGGCGTAGGTTTCGCCCCAGCCCACCGCGCCCGAGGAATCCGTGATCTTCACGACCACGGATTCCCGCGTCCGGTAGTTCGCGATGGACGGCCCCCGCCCGCGCGTCATCTGGTGCACGAGCACGAAGGTCTGGACGCGATCAATCGCCATGGACGGCACCCTCAGACGGGACTGCGACGAGATGCCGTTCATCGTAGCGAGCCGGCGGTGCAGATGACGGCTCTTGCGACCGAGGCGTAGATTGCGGGGATCAGGGCTGCGACGATGCCGCGACCCATAGGGCTCCTTCAGAGAGACGGACGCCGACGCCCGTCGAGGTGGGCCATGTCGTACCGGATCCTGCGGTTGGTCGTGGCCGTCCTCGCGGCTGCCACCCTGGTCGTGCCGATCGCGGCCGCGGCGACCCCCCTGCCCACGATGCGCGCGATTGCCGTGGGCACCAACCACACCTGCGCGCTCACGAGCACGGGCGGCGTCAAGTGCTGGGGCAGCAACCGGTCCGGCCAGCTCGGCGACGGCTCGACGTACGACAGGCACACGCCCGTCGATGTCGTCGGACTGACGAGCGGCGTGGTGGCGATCGCCGCCGGCGAGGCCAGCACCTGTGCGATCACCCGCAGCGGAGCAGTGAAGTGCTGGGGCGACAACGGGTGGGGCCGGCTCGGGAACGGCACGTCGGCCAACAGCAGCGTCCCGGTTGGCGTCATGGGTCTCGCGAGCGGGATGTCGGCCGTTGCTGTGGGCCTGAAGCACGCCTGCGCGCTCACGAGCGGCGGCGGGGTCAAATGCTGGGGATCGCTCAACAGGGACGACACCAATAACGCTCGTACAACACCGGTGGACGCGTACGGCGTGACCAGCGGGATCCGCGCGATCGCCGCGGGCTACTACCACACGTGCGCGCTGACGGGCGGCGGCGGCGCGAAGTGCTGGGGCTCCAACGACAGCGGCCTACTCGGCAACGGCACGACGACGGCCAGCAGCATCCCGGTGGATGTCGTCGGCCTCACGAGCGAGGTCACCGCGATCGCCGCGGGCCGGCAGCACACCTGCGTGCTTACGAGCCGTGGCAGCATGAAGTGCTGGGGCGACAACTACACGGCCCAGCTTGGTGATGGCACACCTCCGTGGCAGCCGCGGCCCGACGGCACGTACCCTCGCAGCCTGGTCCCGGTCGACGTCCTGGGCGTGACGGACGCAACGGGGATCGCCGTGGGCGGCGACCACACGTGCGCGCGCACGAGCGACGGTGGAGCTGCCTGCTGGGGTGGCAACGGCTCAGGCCAGCTTGGCGACGGGACCAGGCTCGCGAGCGGTTCGCCGGTCGTGGTCACGGGGCTCTCCAGTGGCGTGTCGACAATCGCCGCGGGCGTCAGCAGCGAGCACACCTGCGGGCTCATGACCTCGGGTGGCGTGAAGTGCTGGGGCAACAACGACTACGGCCAACTCGGCAACGGCAAGACGGCCGACAGCAGCGTCCCGGTGGACGTGGACTTCACGATCCGTCCGACGATCGGCCTGCGTTCGTCGAAGCCGGCCGGCACGATTGCGGCGGGGAGGACACTGACACTGACCGCGGCCGTGAAGACAATTCTGGCGCCAGCCTCACGAGTGATCGTCCGCTTCGAGATCTACCGGCGGGACGCCGACGCCTGGATCCGGGCCGCACAGCGCGACGTGGCCGCCGACGCGACCGGCCTGGCCTCCCTGCGCTGGACGTTCTCCACGGAAGGCATGCGGTACGTCCGCGCGAGGGCGCTGGTCAACGTACCCGATCGCGCGAGCAACTGGAGCCCATCGCTGTTCTACACGGTCACAAAGGTCTCCTCCGTTCCCACCTTCACGGCGATCTCCGCGGGCGACCTCCACAACTGTGCCATCAAGCAGGACGGCGGGGTCGCCTGCTGGGGCTACAACGACCACGGGCAGCTCGGGAATGGCTCGACGACCAACAGCAGCGTCCCGGTGGACGTTTCGGCGCTGCCGGACGAAGTGACCGCGATCTCCGCGGGCGGCCACACCTGCGCGGTAACCAGCAAAGGCGGACTCTTCTGCTGGGGCTTCAACGGTGACGGCAGGCTCGGCGACGGGACACTGGTTGACAGCAGCGTCCCGGTCGCCGTCCCGGGCCTGGCGAGCGGGGTGGCGACGGTCGATGTCGGCAACACCCACACCTGCGTGCTCACGACGGCAGGGGGCGTCAGATGCTGGGGCATCAACGACAGGGGGCAGCTCGGCGACGGCACGACGACCACGCGCGTCGCCCCCGTGGACGTCCGCGGGCTCGCGACGGGAGTCCGGGCGATCGCAGTGGGCGGTGGCCACACCTGCGCGCTCACCGCCGCCGGAGGGGTCGTGTGCTGGGGTGCCAACTACGCCGGCCAGCTCGGCAACGGCGCGACGGTGGACAGCAGCACACAGGTGAATGTGTCGGGCCTCGGCAGCGGCGTCGTGGCGATCGCCGCCGGCATCTCCCACACGTGCGCCCTGACGGGCAGCAGTGGCGTGATGTGCTGGGGTGGGCTCGCGGCCAGCCAGGGCCCTGAAGGCGGTCTCTACACCGTGTTCGCGTTGAGCCCGACGCTGCTCCCGGGCCTCGCGTCCGGCGTGGTATCCATCGCCGCGGGAGGCTTCCAGACCTGCGCGGTCTCGCACGATGGCGGGGCGAAATGCTGGGGCGACAACCGCCACGGCCAATTGGGCAACGGCACGACCAATCTCAGCGCCATCCCGGTCGCTGTGAAGGGCCTCGCGAGCGGCGTCATGGCGATGTCCGCGAACTACGGCCACACCTGCGCGCTCATGACCAGCGGCGGTGCCAGGTGCTGGGGCTCGAACGACGCCGGCGTGCTGGGCAACGGCTCCACCCTGGACAGCGCAACCCCCACCGACGTCTTCGGCACGTTCATCCGCAGGCCCGATGGGCGCATCCGCCTGGGCGCCGGCGCGTCCGTCGGCAACAACGTCTACAACACGTCCGGGGCCGGCCAGAGCGCCACGGGCTCGGCGCCCCGTGGCGGAACCATCACCTTCGGGGTATCCATCGAGAACGATGGCAACGGGTACGAGGACTTCGAGGTGCAGGCGACCGGCGGCGCCACGAGCGCATATGCCGTGAAGTACTTCCGCGGCACCGCCGACATCACCGCTGCGGTCGTGGCCGGGACCTATCGGACGCCGTCACTCGCGCCCGGTGGCACCTACCTCATCACGGCCAGGGTCACCGTCGCGTCGACCGCCGCGGCGGGCTCCAACGTGACCCGGTACGTGACCATCACGTCAGGCGCCGACATGCCGACGAAGGACGTCGTCAAGTTCATCGGCAAGCGGGCCTGACGACCTCTATTGGTCAGGGCAGCGGTCCGTCGCGGAGGAATGCGCGGAGCACGTTCTCCGTCACGCGCGAGGCGGCGTTCCGGCCGCCGCTTGGCGGCAGGGCCGACCCCCACGAGATGGAGCCCGTGGAGAACACGGCGCCCTCGTTCGGGGTCTCGAAGAACACCATGTCGGCGCGGACACGTGGCTCGACGGTGCCGCCCTGCCGCGAGTTCGCGGAATGGACCTCCTCCACGACATGCTGGTATTCGTCCGTGAAGCCGTCGGCCACCGCGACCACCAGGGCGTGCCGGGGCGTGCCGAGGGCGGGATCCGCTCGATCGATCTCGAACCCTGCGCCACCGTCGACGACGAGGCCCTCCGTGCCAATCAGTTCCTCGTCGCCGACACCCTCGAAGATCCACGAGGCGCGGGGGTCATGGCTTGCGGGCGTCCGGTGGTACGGACGTGCCGGCCCCATGCCCTGGGACGTGAACCCGATCCCGACCAGCCGCTGCGGGGCGCGGCCACGCTGGCGCCAGACGCCGCCCAGCTCGCCCGTGGAGCTGTGGTGGTATTCGCCGACGTCCGCGGTCCATGCCTGGGTGCCGCCGGACCGCCGCACTTCGATCACGCCCGGCCGGCCCGGGACGTAGGTCGTGACCCAGTACATCCCGTTGCCGCCCAGGTAGACGAACCGGCCGCCGGCCGCCAGGTACGCCTCCGCGGCGTCGAGCATGCGCCCGGTCCAGTATTCGGGGTGCGTGCCGGTGATCACCGTCCGGTACCGCGCGAGAAGGTCCAGCCCCTCCCGGTCGAGGTCCTCGTCCCCGGCCACGTCATAGCCGATCCCGCGCGACGTCAGCCAGCCGGCGACGTGGAGGTCGGCCTTGACGCCGTGCGCCCAGCCGATCCCGTCGAGCGACATGGCGTCGTTCATGGTGGGACGCATGTTCATGATCGGCTGGTGGAGCGAGACATGGCAGACCCCGCTGCCGTCCGAGTGGCGGTCGTACATGCTCAGCAAGCCGGTCCGCTCCCCGTACGCCTTCTCGGGCGTCAGCTCGTACGGCCACGCGTAGCTCCACTTGTGCGCGTCCTCCTCGTTCGCGCGCGGGTGGACGTTCGCGTACGCGAGGTGGGTGTTCGTGGACTGGAGGTAGAGCAGCCGGTTCGTCGCC
>JANPDJ010000171.1:0-2943 GCA_031431395.1 Chloroflexota bacterium
CGAGAACCTCCATGCCCTCTTCTACCGGGACGTCATGACCGCCGCCATTGAACTGCAGCCGTCGGCGGCCGTCCAGGCGATCGTGGACGAGGTGGTGCGGTTCCAGATGCCCGGCGCCGGGATCCCGCGCTTCCTGCGCAAGGCGGCCGAGATGGCGAAGGCCGGCATCTACGACCTGCGTGCGCACCACGACGAGGTCCTGCTGCCGATCCTCCGCCACTGGCGAATCTTCGAGCTGGACGGCCTGGATGCAGCGGCCGAGGAAGCCCGTCGAAAGCTGGCTGAGCACCTCGCATCGGTCGACGCGGCCGCGAAGCGGTTCGAGGAGAAGCTCGCAGCGTCCACGGTGGCGCGGCTGGGGGCAACGTGACCTGCGCTGAGCCGTAACGGCTCGGGGCCTTACCGCCTCGCTGCGGCGGTCGCCATCACCGGCGGCGCACACGCGTCGATCGGCAGGCACTCAGGCAGGCTCGACGCAGACGAGCGGCCGTGCCGGATCCTCAGGAACGCGCCGACGTAGACACCGGCGAGAATGACCGCTCCCCCGGCGATGAGGGGCAGGGTGATCCGCTCGCCGGTGAGCACGGCCGCCAGGCTCACGGTCACCAGCGGGAGCAGCAGAGTGATGTACGAGACCGCGGACGCCGTCCACCGCTCCAGCGTGAACACGTACAGGGCGAACATGACCACCGACCCGAAGACGACGAGGTAGGCGACGGACGCCCACGTCGCGGGCTGGCTCGGCAGCGCCTGGGGCTCTGAACTCAAGAGCGAGAGCACGAACAGGATCGCGGCGCCGGTCAGCATGGCCACGGCATTTGTCGCGAACGGATCGCTCCGCGGGATCCGCTTGACGATGACCCCGGTCTCGGCAATGCAGAGGGTGCCGAGGACGAGGAGCAGGAGCGAGCCGACAGGGACGTTGGCGCTCACCTGGTCGGCGAACACGATCGCGACGCCCGCCAGGGCGATGAGCGCCCCCACGAGGCCCTGCAGGCGGAACCGCTCCTGGCCCTGGACGATGGCAAGACCGAAGGTGAAGAGCGGCGTCAGTGCGATCAGGACCGATGCCGTCCCGGCCGGAGTTTCCCTGAGCCCGAGGTAGGCGAAGCCGTAGCTGGCGGCGAACCCGACGGCACCGTACACGACGGCACCCGTGAGGCTTCGCCCGCGAGGGAATGAGCGTTTCGTGGCGATCACGATGCCGACCAGGATGATCCCGGCGGCGGCGAACCGCATCGCCGCTCCCCAGAACGGTGCGAGCTCGACGACGGTCTGGCGGACGCCGATTGCATTCGCACCGCCGAACAGCACCACGCCGGCAAACGCCAGGAGCGTGGTCCGGTCAGGCCGAATGTCGCCGGAGGGCTGCGCTGCCATGGTCGATCACCTCTGACGTGTCCGGGGTACGCAAGGCGCCCGAAGGGTTGAGCATACCGTCCGACGTCTGGCGTCCGAACGGCGCGTGCGTCGTGGCTGCAGCTCGTGCCGTGACCAGGGCGGTCAGCCCGGACGCCGCCCGGGATCTGGGGTAATCCGCGTCTCGCCGAGGGCCGCATGGGCCGAGGACAATGACCGGCCGAGCCTCGGGAGCCAGACGTCGTCGTCATACGGGGATCCCGGCGCGGCGACACCGTTGATTTCGATCGAGGCGCTCCGGGCGCCGACGAAGAAGGACCAGATGTCCTCGGCCGCGGAGAATCCGCCGTTCGGGCCTTCGGCGAAGAAGGGCTGGTCCAGGTCTCCCCATCGGGCCACGACCTCGACCCCGGGCGCCCGGAACCGGTAGCCGAACCAGCCGTCCACCCACGGGTCGCGCGAGAGCCAGGTCACCACGTTCGGCTCGCGGGAGAGCATCGGCATTGTCATGCCCATCCCCATCAGCCGCGCCTGCATCCGGCGACCCAGGTCCAGGCGGTCCGTGAAGACGGCATCGACGCCCATCGAGGGGACGCTGAGCAGGGCGACGCGCCCGGCACCCAGCGACGCCGAGAACCCGATGTCGTACAGGCTGAGCATCGCCGTTTCCGCGCCATCGGGCCGGCCGCCCGCACGCAATGTAATTACCGAATGGTCCATCTCGAGGATGGGCGCGCCGGGATGAAGCCGGGCGGTCATTCCGACGCCTCCGGTCGTCCTGCGCCCTGGGCTGTGTTCCTCACGGAACCCGCTGGGCGGCAGATATCGCCCTGGGCGATCCTGGCCGGCGAATCGTCATCGGCCCACGGGTCGTGCGACGGTCTGGGCACCGATCCCAGGGCAAGTGCCAGGCCATGCTGCCTCAGTCATCGCGGGTGACGATACATGACCACACATTCGGCCCCGGGTGCGTCTGCGAGCCGGACCGCGGCGACCGAATTCGGACGTAGATCGCCCGCGTCGATATCTGGCGCAGTTTCCGGCCGAGCGGCGCGGGAGGATCGCCGGTGGCGATATTCGCCGGCAGTCTGGGCCGGTCGAAGCCACGGGGGCAGAAATGAAGGCCCCAAATCGGGAGCGGCGGCGGCGACCGGAACCAGGTTCCGACCCGATCAGGACTCGGCGGCGAGTTGCTTCTCCACGTCGGCGAACGTTGCACGGAGCCGCTCGCCCATGTCGGCGATGTCGTCCAGCGTGAACGTGAGCGGCGGGTACAGCGAGATGATGTCGCCGCTCTTGCCGTCCGCCATGCCCGTGCCGGGGTAGGTCACGATGCCCCGCTTCAGGCCCGCCTCGCGGACCTTGACGGCCACCTTTGCGGTTGGCGCGTACGCCGCGCGGGTCCCGCGGTCCGCCACGAACTCGATGCCGGCCATGAAGCCGATCGTCCGGACGTCGCCCACGAATCCGAACTCGCGCAACCCGGCCAGGTTGGCGGCGAACGCAGGCGCAAGCTCGGCCGCGCGCTCGGCCAGCTTCTCCCGACGGTAGATGTCCATGACCGCGATCCCGGCCGCCGTGGCG
>JANPDJ010000172.1:0-8693 GCA_031431395.1 Chloroflexota bacterium
AGGATCGAATCGCCCAGGAACTCGAGGCGCTCGTTGTGATCGCCCGCGGATTCCGGGTGCTCGTGCACGTAGCTGCTGTGCACCAGCGCCTGGCGGAACACGTCCGCATCACCGGCCGGCAGCCCAAGGTGGTCCGTCAGTGCCGTCGCAGGACCGCCGGGTTCGCCCTGACCGGCCGTGGGCGCGGCCGACTCGTCAGGAGGCGTGCTCGTCGATGTAGTCGGCAGCGTCCTGGACAGTGCGGATCTTCTCGGCATCCTCGTCGGAGATCTCCGTCCCGAATTCTTCTTCGAGACTCATGATCAGCTCGACGAGGTCCAGCGAGTCGGCGTTCAGGTCGTCGACGAACGACGCCTCTGGCTTGACTTCGTCTTCCTCGACGCCGAGCTGCTCAACGACGATCTTCTTCAGCCGATCGTAGGTGTCGCCTGCCACTGACGCCCTCCTGAGAGTTGGATGCCGGCGGCTCGGTGCCGCGGGTTGGGTCCTGTTCGCGGCGCCCCGTCCGGGCCGGGCCAGTGGACTGCTCCCCGGCAACACGGCCGAGAACGCCGTTCATGAGCCGACGCGCGGGATCGCCACTGTACGTCCGAGCCAGCTCGACCCATTCAGCGATTGCCACCCGGGCCGGCGTCGTGCCGGAGTGTAGCACCTCACCCAGGGCGCAACGCAGCAGTGCGCGGTCCATCCGAGCCAGTTGCACGACCGGGTACTGGGGAGCAATTCGCTCGATATCGGCGTCAATCCGATCACGGAACCGCACGACCGCCGCCACGATGTTGCGGGCCAGCTCGCTCGCCTCCGGGTCGCCCTCGGCGTCTGCGAGGTGCCGTTCCAGCACAGCCGTGGGGGTTCGCTGGCCAAAGTCTGCCTCGAACACCGCTGCCAGTGCGAGACGCCGGCCGGCCCTCCAGGAACGAATGCGATCCGCACGCTCCGTACCTCGAATGCGACGAGCCGGGGCGCCGTCCGGTTCCCCAGTCACGTCGATTCGACGGACGGCGGACTGCCGGGCGCCGTCACCGCATCTGGTGGTGCGCTCGCCCTGTCACCGGTCTCCGCGCCGGCAGGTGTGATGCGGAATGTCTCCGCGATCCGCTCCGGGATTCGCGCACGGGCGGCCGCCGCCCCTACGCCGATCGCGTAGCCGACCATCCGCCGCTTGGCGCGACCGTGGGTGATGATCACGGTGCCTTTCACGCCCAGGAGCGGCGACCCACCGAGCTTCTCGTAGTCGAAGACCTTGCGAATCCGGTCGATGCCCGGCTTCATCAGCAGGTAGGCCAGGGGGCCACGTGGTGGCCGTGCGAACTCGCGGCGGACCAGGTCGAAGATGAAGGTGGACAATCCCTCGAAGAACTTGATCGTGACGTTTCCCAGGACGGCGTCACACACCACCACGTCCGCCATGTGGTGCACCAGGTCCTTGCCCTCGACGTTGCCGGTGAAGTTGAGCGCCGACCCGTCCAGCAGCTCCGTGGCCCGCTGGATGCGCGCGTCGCCCTTGCCCTTCTCCTCGCCGATCGAGAGCAGCGCGACCCGCGGGCTGCGGACACCCAGCACCTGCTCGGCGAATAGGGCGCCCATGTGGGCGTACTGGTACAAATTCTCCGGCGTGGAGTCCGGGTTGGCGCCGATGTCCAGGAGGACGAACGGCCCGGAGTCCGTGACCATCTGGACGGCGAGTGCCGGACGATCCACGCCGGGCAGCCGGCCGAGTCGAAGGACGGCCGCAGCCATGCCCGCCCCGGTGTGCCCGGCGGTCACGACGGCGTCCGCGCGACCGTCCTTGACGAGCCCCATCGCCACGAGGATTGATGCGTCCTTCTTCTCGCGAAGCGCCCTGGCCGGATGTTCGTGCATCTCGATCACCTGGCTCGCAGGCTCCAGGAACACGTTCGACGGCAGGTCCGTTCCGGCCGCGGCGCGGATCCGGTCCGGATCGCCCACCAGGAACAGCTGGTCGCGGCGTTCCCTGAGCGCATACTGCAGGGCGCCCTGGACGACTTCCTCAGGAGCGTAGTCGCCGCCCATTGCATCCACGGCCACGCGGACGGAGGCATCGGATTCGGTCCGGCGAACGGCGCTCAGATCCACCGCGAGACCAGGATTCGCTTCAGCATGCTGGGACCGGGCCGGGCCGGAAGGCCGGCACGGAGCGCCGCGCTATCCGCTGGTTTCGTCCGCGGACTTCTTGAGCTCGATCGCGAGCCGACCGTCGTAGTAGCCGCAATTGGGGCAGACGTGGTGCGGCTGCTTCATCTCGTGGCAGTGCGGACATTCCTCAAGCCTGGGCAGGCTGATGGCAAGATGCGAACGACGTTCGCCCTGCCGGGCGTGTGATACACGTCGCTTGGGAACTCCCATGGTTGACGAATGCTCCTTTCGTGCGCGGCCGTTGCCGGCACGGCGCGGATGGCGATCGGATCGTGCGCGACCGCTGACGACCCAGCAGACGCAGGTGCCGGATTCAGGGGCGGCGACGCGCGAGTTTAGTGGGTTCCGTCAGGTCCGTCGAACCGGAACCCGCGCAGGGCCTCCATGCGCGGGTCAACCTCCTGCGGATGTGTGTGCGGCGAGGTCGCCAGGTCCTCGCCGCACACGGGGCAAAGGCCGGGGCAATCTGGACGGCATAGCGGCGCGATCGGTTCGGCGAGCAGGATTGCTTCGCGCACGACGACGTCGAGCTCCAGTTCGTGGGCGGCATTGAGGCGCACGACATCGGGTTCATCCGGCCAGCTCAAGGGGTGGCCTGTCTCGATATCGATGCTGGGCACGGCCTCCTCGTCGATCTCCAGGTCGATGTCCACATCGATGTCCCTGAGACAGCGGCTGCACTGGGCCGCAATCGCCGTGTCCAGCCGGCCGTGCACCATCACCCCGCGGTTCGTCCGGCTGACGCGAACGGTGCCCTCGATGGGGTCGACGAGCCGGAAGTCCGGCCCCACGTCCACGGTGACCCCGGCCACCTCGTACAGGCGGGTGGCACCCGGCGCCTCGCGAAGGAGCGAGGCGAGTGGATACGTCAGAGGCTCGCCGGGGCGCGACGGAGTCATCGCCGGATCCGGCCGGGGACGACCTCCGCCTCTTCCTCCGGAAACTCGTCGATCTCGTCCCCGTCGCGATCTTCGCTCGATGCAACGCGCCGCTCGTTGAGCAGCTGGATGCCCTTCTTGATGCTCTGCAGCGTCCGGACGATGTCCCCCTCCAGCCCGATCAGGACCGCCTGGGCGTATTCGTCGGCCCCCCGGCGCACTTCGGCCGCATCGGCCTCCGCCTGGTCCTGGATTCGCAGGCTTTCCTCCTGCGCGGCCAGCAGCAGTCCCCGTTCCTCGATCAGGAATGCGGCCTGCTCCTGGGCCCGGCCGAGGATCTGGTCCGCCTCTTCCTGGGACTTCTCGAGGATCCGCTCCCCTTCCGAGTTGATTCGCTTTGCTGCCCGAACTTCCTCCGGCACGGCGACCCGGAGCTGGTCAATGAGGTCGAGGGCGCCCGCCTGGTCGATCACGATGTTGTTCGTCAGGGGCAGCTTCCTGCCGTTGGCGATCAGCGCCTCGAGCCGCTCGACGAGGAAGATGATGTCGATTGGACCGGCCCTCCCGTGGTGGTGGTCTGCCGTCCCGGCTCGTTGGATGATCCGCAGCCGGCACGCGCACGACCGGCGGTGCCCGAAGGTCGGGCTTCTGCCGGATTATGGCACCTCGTGACGGGCGAACACCACGCGGAGCGCCCGGGCGGCCGCGGCGGGAACCAGGCGATCGATGGGACCGCCGAACTGCGCGATCTCCTTGACGAGGCTCGAGCTCACGTAGCCCTGGTCCAGGGCGGCCATGAAGAACACACTGTCGATCTCTGGGGCAAGCTCGCGGTTGGCGTGGCCCAGCTGGAGCTCCGCCTCGAAATCGGAGATCGCTCGCAGGCCCCGGATGATGAACCGGGAGTCGTTCTGGCGACAGAAGTCGACCGTGAGTCCGCTGAATGCCGAGACTTCGATTCGGGACTCGGCGGAGGCGCAGTGCTCGTGCACGGACGCGCGCAGGATCGTGATCCGTTCGTCAACCGCCAGCAGCGGCGCCTTCCGCGGGTTCGCCAGGACGCCGACGATCACCCGGTCGAAGACCTGCGCCGCGCGCGACAGCACGTCCAGGTGCCCGAAGGTGACGGGGTCGAACGAGCCGGGATAGACGGCGACCTTCACGACTCCCCTCCCGACGGATCGGTGGCCGCACGGGCGCGGTACCGGTAGAACGTCAACACCGTCTCGCCGAAGCGGCGGCTTCGTTCGGATGCTAGCAGCCCGATTCGTTCGGGGGCGCCATCCCGCCAGAACTGCTTCGCCACCACGCGTGCCTGAGCGGCCAGGATGCGGGAATCGGGGTCGCCGAGGATCGACAGGACGGACATCAGAAGCGTGGTCTCCGCGTACGGCGCATCGACGATCACGACATCGAACGGCCCGAGGTCGCCCGCACTCCCGCGAAGCCAGCCCAGCACGTCCCCCTGCACGACTGTGGCGGCACGCGGGCTCCCTGCAGGACCGTCGCCGAAGCCCGTCCGCCGCAGGTTCTCCCGGATCACGCGCACGGCGCCCGCGTCGCGCTCGACGAAGGCGGCCCGAGCCGCGCCACGCGAGAGGCCCTCGATGCCCGCGGCACCGCTGCCGGCGAACAGGTCGAGCACGGACGCCCCCTCGAGGTCGGGCTCGAGAATCGCGAAGAGCGTCTGCTTGACGCGGTCGCCCAGTGGTCGTGTTCCGGGTCCGGGGGCCGTGAGCCGCAATCCGGCGGCCGTTCCGGCGATCACGCGTCCTGCGTCGGGCACTGTTCCACCTCAGGCGGCCGTGGCAGGTTCTGCCTCAGCGATCTTGCGCAGCCACCCGCTCCGCAGTTCGCGCTCCAGCGCATCGATCGGACTCCGGTCGCCACCTCGGAGCATCCCGGCCTCGTCCAGCAACTGCTCCGCGTGGTGCCTCGCCCGCACGGCCAGCTCCTGGTGATCACGACGAGCCAGGGACGCCACCCGGAGCCTGGGCAGACCGCTCTGGGTCAGACCCAGGACGTCGCCTTCGCGCCGCAGCTCGAAATCGCGTTCAGCGAGCACGAACCCGTCGCGCGTGCTCCGGACCGCCTCCAGCCGGGCCCGGGCCGTCTCGTCGGCTGAATCGCTGACAAGTACGCAGAACGACTGGCCGTCTCCCCGTCCCACGCGGCCCCGGAGCTGGTGCAGCTGGGCGAGCCCGAACCGGTCGGCATCCTCGACGACCATCATCGTGGCTTCCGGCACGTCCACGCCCACCTCGATCACGGTCGTTCCCACGAGCACGTCGAGGTCGCCGTCACGGAAGCGTGTCATCTGCGCGTCGCGGTCGGCGGCGCGAAGGCGACCGTGAACGAGGCCGATGCGAAGCGGCGCGAGGACCTCGCGGAGGCGCTCCGATTCTGCCTCCGCGGCGGTGCCGTCGTCCTCCTCCGACTCCTCCACGAGCGGCACGACGACGAATGTCCGGTGCCCAAGGGCCGCCTCCTCGCGAACCTTCTGCCACGTGCCCGCCAGGTCGGTTCGCGTCCGGATCCCCGTCGCGACGGGCAGGCGCCCCGACGGCGACGCCCGGAGGTCGGAAACGTCGAGATCCGCGTACAGGACCTGGCCCAGGGTCCGAGGGATGGGCGTTGCCGTCATCAGCAGGACGTGCGGCGGGCTGCCATCGGCCTTTGCCTCCAGCTGGCCGCGCTGTTCCACGCCGAAGCGGTGCTGCTCGTCGATCACCACGAGGCCGAGATCCGCGAACCTGACACTCTCCTGGAGGAGTGCGTGGGTGCCCACGATCACGCCCGCCATGCCGTTCGCGATGGCCTGGCGCGCCGACGTGGAGCCCGCCCCGCTCAGCGACCCCGTCAGCAGGGTCACCGGCAGTCCGAGGTCCTCCAGGAGGTCGGCCAGTGTCACGGCATGCTGTCGCGCAAGCAGGTCTGTTGGGGCGAGGATGGCCCCCTGCCGCCCGGAGAGCGCGGTCGCGGCCAGCGCATAGGCCGCCACCACGGTCTTGCCCGAGCCGACGTCTCCCTGCAGCAGCCGCAGCATCGGCACGTTCCGCTCGAGGTCACCGCGAAGATCGGCGATCGCGCCGTCCTGGTCCGGAGTCAATGGGGTGGCGCGGCCGTATCGCCGCCCAAGCGAATCGGTCAGCGCGGCTCGCACCCGCTCGTCCACCCCTGCGTCCACGCCGATGGGCCGCGTGAGGCTCCGGGTGCGCTGCCGGCGCCGCTGCACCATGCCGATCTGGAGGGCGAGCAACTCGTCGAACGCGAGACGGCGGAGCGCAGCGTCGCGACCCTCGAAGGACGCCGGGTAGTGGGCCTCCTCGATCGCGGTCGCCGCCGTCGCCAGGCCCTCGGCCTCCCGGATGTCCGACGGCAGGTACTCGGGGTACTCCGCCCCGGCACGATCCAGAGCTTCGCGAATCCCCGACCGGAGCCGCGACGCTGTCAGACCCGCAGTGAGCCGGTACACCGGCACGATCCGCCCGGCGTGGAGGACGGCGGCGCCGTCGTCGAGCTGGAACTCCGGGTTGTCGAACTGCACGGACCAGCCACGCCGCTTGATCCGGCCGCTGATCACCACCGTGTCGCCGGGCTTCAGCCGGCGCTCAATGTACCGACGTCCGAACCACGTGGCTTCGGCGAAGCCGGTCTCGTCGGCGAGATGCGCAATCGTGCGCTGCACCCGACGACGGAACGTCTGCTCGACGCGGAGCTCGCGGATCTCGACACGCGAACTGACGACGTCGCCATCCTCGACGTCCTGCAACCGGCCCAGCTGGCTGAGCTCGCGGAGATCGTCGTACCGCTTGGGAAGCTGAAAGAGGAGGTCCCGGACCGTGTCCGCGCCCAGTCGCCGGCCTGCCCGGGCCAGGACCGCGGCTGCCGTGAGCCCGCTGGAGGCGAGCGGTTCGTCGAGCAGGGGGGCACCGGTGGGCGGCGCCGCCCGGGGCGCCGGGCGCGGACGTGTCGCTGGGCGCTTCGCCATCACTCCGCCGCGATGAGGTAGCGGCCGGGCCGCTGGCCGCCGTGGACGATCTCGACTTCCACGTCCGGCCGGTGGCGTCCGAGGCTCCTTCCCAGCGCCTCGACGGCCGTCCGGTCGGCGTCCTGCCCGTGGTACACGGTCAGCAGCTCGTAGCCCGGGTCGAGCCTGTCGATCCCCGCGAGCACGGCCTCCGCGTCGTCGCTGCCCACCGCGACCAGTCCATCGTCTGGGTCGAGCACGATCACCTGGCCCGTCGTCACCCGCACGTCGCCGATGATGGCGTCGCGGACCGCATCCGTCACGAGCAGTGTCTGGATGGACCGGGCGGCTCTCGCCATCCCTTCGGTATTCGCCTCGAGCGTCGAGGAGAGATCGACGGCCAGCAGGGCCGCCAGTCCTTCGGCCGCATTCCGGGTGGACACGACAGCCAGCGGGCGCTCGCTGAGTTCCTCCACCTGTCGAGCAGCCAGGACGACGTTGACGTTGGTGGAGAGCAGAAGCACCTGACGGGCGTTCACCATCTGAACGGCCTGCAGCAGTTCACCGGTGCTCGGGTTCGTACCCTGGCCGCCCCAGACCACGCTCGCACAGCCGATGGCCGTGAAGAGCCGGGCGAAGCCGTCGCCGGTCGCGATCACGATGACGGCGAGCGGCGCGGGGTCGTCCTGTGCCTCCGTGAGCACGCCGGTGAATGCGCGCGCCCGGCGCTCTCGCACGTCGTGGGCCTGGGCATCGAGGTTCTCGACGGTGATGCGGCTCAGGGAGCCGTGCTCAAGGCCTCGCTGGATCACCCGGTCCGGGTGCTCGCTGTGGACGTGGACCTTGATCGCGGATCCGTCGCCCGCCACGAGCAGGGACACTCCCATCCCTTCGAGGGACAGGCGAACGGCGTCCACGTCCAGAGTCCCGCCCTCGCGAGGCTGCAGCAGGAACATCGTCTCGTACCCGAATCCTGCGTCGGTCGGCGCCAGGTCAGCCGCCCGGCTGGCCGTCGACTGCCGGCCAGTTCCGATGGCGGGGGTCCCGGCCAGGTGCTGGAGGGCTCCTTCGAACAGGCGCACCAGGCCCGCACCGCCGGCGTCCACCACGCCCGCATCGCGCAGGATTGGCAGAAGTGACGGCGTTCCCGCGAGGGCAACCTCGGACGCAAGGACGGTCGCCGCAAGGACGGACTGCACGTCTCCTCCGCGCCCCGCCGCCTCGGCAGCGCCGTCAGACGCCTCACGGATCACCGTCAGGATGGTCCCTTCGACCGGCTTTGCGACGGCGCGATACGCGGTCCGGCTGCCGGATGCAAGGGCGCGCGCGAGATCCTCACCCGTGAACGGGCGGGACCCGTCAAGCCCATCGGCCATCCCGCGGAAGATCTGCGATGTGATCACGCCGGAGTTTCCGCGGGCGCCCATCAGTGCCCCGAGGCTGATCGCGGCGGCCACCGCCTGGAGCGTGGGCTCGGCGACCCGTTCGGCCTCGTCGAGCGCCGCTCGGACGGTTGCCAGCATGTTCGATCCGGTATCCCCATCCGGAACCGGATACACGTTCAGGCTGTTGATCTCGTCAACGTGGGCGTCCAGCGCTTCCACGGCCGCACGAAAAGCGGCCAGCAGGGTCCGACCGTCACGCGTGCGTTGAAGTTCAGCCCTGCGGGGCATCGTCACGATGGAGCA
>JANPDJ010000173.1:0-6708 GCA_031431395.1 Chloroflexota bacterium
GTGGCGAACGTCTCCTCCCACTCCGAGAGGTCGAGCGCGACGATTGGGGCGACCGGCGCGTGGAGGGCGTTGTTCAGGAGGATGTCGATCTGCCCGTAGGCATCGGTCGCGCGCGGGATCATCGCCGTCAGCTCATCCACCAGGCTGAGATCGCACTGGATGAACTGCGCCTGGCCGCCGGCGGCCTCGATGGCATTGGCCACGGCCTGCCCGCCAGGGAGTTTGTCCACGACGAGGACCCGGGCCCCGAGGGCCGCCATCGTCATGGCGGCCGCCTCGCCGATGCCGCGAGCCCCGCCGGTCACGAGGGCCGTCCTTCCGACAAGGGCGGTCCGGGACACACCCAGCCTGTCGACGAGATCCCAGTCGACGGTGTACATAGCGGTGCTCGAACTCCTGGCGGCTCGGGGGGAAGACTGTACCCGACGGCCCAGCGTCCGTGGTTCAGGCTGCCACGAGCACGTGCCCGAGGCTCCCGGCTGATGGTGCCCTGGTCCACCTTGGCAGCCAACGACAGGTGGCGGTCACCGTAGGCGGATGTCAGGCACTTGGCCAGAGGCGAACGGCCCCCGGACGCCGAGTGTGCGTCCCCCCGCGAGCGGCGGTCAACAGCGGGCGGAGAGGCGTCGTGTAGTGCGTCCAGATCCCTCTGGGCGCGCCATAGACCTTCTCCGGAACACAGCGCCGCGGCTTTGGACACCCACTCGAACGTGCTCGGGAGCACCACGTGGCCGTTGCGCCTACCATCCGGCGGATCCCCATTCGAAGCGACGCGAGCAGACCCGACCATGCGCTCCCTGCAGACTGACTACCTCGTCGTGGGCGCCGGCGCGATGGGCATGGCCTTCGTGGACGCCCTGGTCGATCACGCGGACGTGCACGTCACGCTCGTGGACCGTCGCCACGCGGCCGGCGGGCACTGGCTCGACGCGTATCCCTTCGTTCAGCTGCACCAGGCGTCGCTGTTCTACGGCGTCGCATCGACGGTGCTCGGCACCGGCGCCGTGCAGCCGCGGGGGCCGGAGGCCGGACTCCAGGAGCGGGCCCGCAAGTCGGAGATCCTCGCCTACTACGACAACATCCTGTACCGGCGATTCCTCCCATCGGGCAAGGTGACCTTTCTCGGGGGGAGCGAGTACCGGACCGACGGCAGGAACCACTGGGTGACGTCCCGGGTTACGGGCGAAACCATGCAGGTGGACGTGCGACGCCGCGTGGTGGACTCCGCGTACGTGGGACCAACGATCCCCGCGACGACGGCCGCGCCGTTTCGCGTGGCCGGCGACGTCCGCGTCGTCCCCATCAACGAGCTCGCGAGCCTGGATGCGGTGCCGAGGAACTTCGTGATCGTTGGCGCGGGCAAGACCGCCACGGACGGGATCGTATGGCTGCTGGCGAACGGCGTCGAGCCGGATCGCGTCGTCTGGATCCGCCCACGCGACCCCTGGATGCTCAATCGCGCGGTCGTCCAACCCGATCCCGTCGTGGCACTGGGCCTTGCGGCGAACACTATGGCGGCGGCGGCCGACGCCGCGTCACTCGACGACCTCTTCCTGCGCCTGGAAGCGGCCGGCGTGATGCTCCGATTCGACCGCGACGTCGTTCCCACGATGGCCAAGACCCCCACCCTCGGCACATGGGAACTCGACGTGCTCCGCACGGTCGAGAACGTCGTGCGCCTGGGGCACGTCCGGCAGGTGACCGGCCGCGAGATCCTCCTCGATGACGGTGCGGTCCCGCTGGAACCTGATTCGCTGATCGTGCACTGCGCCGCGTCGGGTCTGCAGTACCCACCGCTGGTTCCCATCTGGACCCCGGACAAGATCCGGCTCCAGACGATCCGGGTCGGTTTCCCGTGCTTCTGTGCGGCCCTGGCCGGCTACGTGGAGGCCACCCGCGACGACGACCGCGAGCGCAACCGGCTGTGTCCGCCCAACAACCTCGCCAACGTCCCCGCCGACTGGGCACAGATGATGCTTCGCGGCACGGGCAATGCGCGCATCTTCGGCGCGGAGCCGGACATCGCCGCATGGGCCAACAGCTGCGCCCTGAACCCCGCACGCATCGAGGCATGGCAGCGCGACGATCCCTCGGTCCAGGCCGCCGCCGCGCGACTGGCTGGCGTGGTCGAACCGGGGATCGCTCGCCTGGCCGACCTGGCCCAGGAGCCGGCATAGGCCGACTGGGTCAGCTTCACGCTCTTCTTGGGCCCCGCATGAACCTCGATGGTGGGCGCGGCATCTAACCTGCATGGATATGACGGCAGCGTCCCGCGAAGCCGAGCCCGCAGCGGAGCAGACCCGCTCCGTGCCCGACGTCGAGTCAGCGCTCGACGGTGACACCCGGGCATTCGACCGCCTTGTCCTGGCCCACCTGCCGCGGACCTACCGGATCGCCATGGCGATCCTCGGGTCGGAGGCCGACGCGAGCGATGCCGTTCAGGAGGCGTGGCTCGCGGCCTGGCGGCAGCTTCCGACCCTGCGCGACCCGGCACGGTTCGACGGGTGGCTCGATCAGATCCTCGTGAACGCGTGTCGCATGAGCATCCGCAGGCGGGGCCGCGTGCGCGAGATCCGGATGCCGGACGGCTTCGATGCCGAGGCTCCGCAGGCAGCGCTCAACCAGGTCGCGGAGCGCGACGCCCTCGATCGCGCCTTCGGCCGACTGACCGTCGAGCAGCGGACCATCCTGGTGCTCCATCACCTCGAGCGGCGCCCGCTGTTGGCGATCGCCGCCGCGCTCGTGATCCCCGTCGGCACGGCGAAGTCCAGGCTGCACGCCGCCCGAGCGGCGCTGGAGCGCGTCTTGGAGGCCGAGCGATGAACGAGTCCTCGCGGCTGTCTGACAGGGAGGTCACCGACATGCTCCGCCGGCGATCGGCGCGTCCTGCGCCGGACGGGCTGGCGTCGGCGATCCTGGAGTCGCTGGCCTCGGAACGTGCGCGCCACCCTGCCCGGACCACGGGACGGTCCGCGAAGCGTCCGTTGATGCTGCTCGCGGCCGCCGCCCTGCTGCTCGGCGGCGGGGCGCTCGCAGCGGGCTCGGGCGCCTTGCGGCTGTGGTCGATCACGCCGCCCGGGCCGGCTCCGTCGCTCGGCCTGGTCGACTTCCCGAGCCTGACGACGACCTTCGTCTCGCCGAGGAACGGCTTCTCGATCAAGCATCCCGACAGGGTCGCGCTCACGCCGGCCAGGCAACTCTGGGGTTTCGGCCCGCAGGTCGACGACGGATTCGATGTCGTGGAGACTGGCTCGGCCGCCGTTTTCAAGGGCGCGTCGGTCGCGTTGGTATGGATCCCGGACGGGGTCTCCATCGATGAACGGGTCGACGAGTACTTGTCGGGCTACTACCCCCTGCCTGACGGCTGCGGTGTCCCTCGCAGCAAGCAAGCGGAGATCACGATCGATGGGCAGTCGGGCAGGATCTCCGGGTGTCCGAACCACATCGAGGCAACCATCGTCGCCGGCGGGCGGCTCTATCTCTTCACCCTGTTGGCCGACCGCGGTGATGCCAGAGCCGTCTTCGACGCCTTCGCGGCCACCATCGACCTGACCCCGGAGACCGCGGTCGACTACCCGGGCCTGACGTCGACCTTCGACTCGCCGACGAACGGCTTCTCGTTCGGATATATCGACAGGGGAGGGCTCAAACCGGCCAAGGAGCTCTGGGACCCCGTCACCCAGCCACGCCCTGACTTCTCCGGCGCGCACGACGACCCATTCGATGGCGTGGAGACCGCCCTTGCCGCCTACTTCAAGGCCGCGTCGACCGCGATCCCGGATGGGGCCTCGATCGATGCATGGGTCGACGAGTACGTCTCGCCCGGCGGCTGCGGTGTTCCTCGCAGACAACAGGCAGAGATCACCATCGATGGGCAGTCGGGCAGGATCGCCGAGTGTCCGAATCTGGTCGAGGCGACCGTCGTCGCCGGCGGGCGGCTCTATCTCTTCATCCTGGGCCACGAGCGCAGTGACGCCAGGGCGTTCTTCGAAGCCTTCGTCGCCACGATCGACCTCCGGCCGGAGGATGCAGCGGTGCCTTCGAGCACGCCGTCGCCGTGATCGACAGTCATGCAAACGGAGCCGGCCTCGGGACTGCTCACGGTCCGTCACGACATCCGCCGGGCGGCGAGGCACCGCCCTGCGGGCCCTCACGCCAGCGGCCGCGCCGCGGCCAGCCACTCATCCCGTCCCTCGATCGGGATCTCGCAGGTGGTTCGTGCATGCCCAAGGCCCTCCGGGCGCGCCATTAGGTCGGCCGTGCCTGGCAGTCCCCTCAGGCGTCCGCGGGCGGGATGTTCGCGTTGAAACGGAAGCGGTTGGCGGGATCATGGAGTCGCTTGAGCCGCCGCAGCCGCTCGAACGTGTCGGGCCCGAACGCGGCCACCACCCTGCCCGCCGACTGGTCCAGCTCGGGGTAGTTGAGATACCCGCCGCCCCGGAGTGAGAAGGGCTCGAAGCGCGTCGCGGCCCGCCGCGCCCAGGCAATCTGCTGCTCGTCGCCGGCGGGATCGGCCCAGATGGCCAGCGCCGTCACGTTGGCGACGGCCGCACGCCCACCGAACGCGGCCGAGGCGGCCGGGATGCGATGGGCCGCCCCGTGGATCAGCTCGAAGAGGACCACGCTTCCACCCGCGATCTCCCCCGCGGCCCCAAGCACGGCGTCGACGAGATCGGCCGACGTCTCCCGGACCAGGTGCCCCTTCCAGTAGTGACGCAGCCCGAACGGGATCGGGGGATTGAGGGCCTGGACCTGGAGCCAGGACATCGCATGCATCTCACCGTCGAGGTGGCACGGATCGGCGACGAGTTCTGCCATGGCATCGGCTCCGGCCCGGGCATTGCCGCGCCAGACGGGCAGAAGCGTCAGTCCCGGCGTGCCGTCGACGGGCGACCGCCACGCGATCGCCTGAATCGTCAGCGCATCCGGGGCCTCGTGCTCCATCGCGACGACGCGCTCCAACACGCGCTGGATGCCGTCCCCGCGGAACCGGATCCTGCCCGCGGCCACTTCCGTCACGTCGGTGAGGCGGTAGTGGAGGCGCGTCACGACGCCGAAATTGCCGCCTCCCCCGCGCAACCCCCAGAGGAGGTCCGGCTGCCGCTCCGCGTCGACCTCGACCACCTGGCCGGCCGCGGTGACGATCTCCGCGCCGATGAGGGCGTCGCACGCGAAACCCTCGGACGCGACGATGTAGCTGATTCCGCCACCCAGGGTGAGACCGCCGATGCCGGTATCCACGAACGTGCCCGACGGCGCCGCAAGGTTGTATGCAGCCGTCGCCGCATCGAGGTCCATGAGCCGCGAGCCGGCGAGTGCGACGGCCGTCCGACCCACAGGATCGACCTCGGCACCACGCCAGGTCGAGAGGTCGATCAGGAGGGCGCCCTCCGGAGCCGAGTACCCAGCCACGCTGTGCCCGCCGCCACGGATGCCGATGCCAACGTCGGCAGCCTGCGCCCATCGCACCGCAGCGGCGATGTCATCTGTGTCCTCGGGCGCCAGAATGGCGAGGGGCCGCCCGCCGGCCATGGCGTTGAACGTTCCCCGCGAGGCCTGGTACGCGGGATGATCGGGAGTGAGCAGCCGCCCGCGCGTGCGCGCCCGAAGCTCAGTCACCCCCGGTCGTACGGTCGACATCCTTGGACTCCACAGCTCCCCGTCCATCAATTGACGCGCGGAGTGTGGAGGGCGGCCACGGCGCCCGTCAACCGGTATTGGCCGGCACTGTCATCGGCCAGCGATTCTGTCCGGGTTAAGCGGCCAGCGACTTTGTCACTGTCGCGGGCTTCTCGAGGACAGTCTTCACGATGCCCTCCAAGACGGCGATGTTCACCGTCAAGTGGTACGAGCAGCCGCTCGAGCTCGAGGTGAAGCTCGAGTTCGTCGGTACGGCACCCGAGTTCTCCGGCATCGTCAATGTCAGCGGCAAGATCATCCTGACGCCAGAGGATCCACCCTCGCCGAGCGGCTTCCAGTTGTATGAGGGCAGGGGAACGCTGACGTACAGGTATACGCCGATCGAGGGGCGTGTCGGCTGCTCTTCCTCGGCGGGGGAGAGGTCGTCGCAAAGGCGCTCTCCAACGTGAAGATCCCGATCGAGCCGGCAAGTCTGGCGATGGATCTCTTCCTCGAATGGGGCTCACCGCCGCTGGGCACAAGCATCGCCACGGCGTGCAGGGGCCCGAAACGCGAGGCGATCCCGGTGCCGGCGCCGAACCTCCTGGTGCTCTTCCTGAGCTCGATGCTGTACCCGGACGCGCCGAATCACCTGACCATCGACGACTGGACGGGCACCGGGCAGGAGCCGCTGCTGGCGCAGGCCGTGCAGGCCGCTCCGTGCGATCACCCGAAGCGGATCTGCGCCTACGTCGGGAACTTCTACCTGCGACCCGCCCCGTAGGCCTGGGGGTCCGCCCTTGGCCTGCGAGGTCGCCCAGGTGTCCTTGAGCGTCAGCATTCGGTTGAAGAGCTTGTGGCCGGGCGTCGAGTCCGGGTCTGGCGTAAAGGAGCCGAGCGGCTCGAATTGGACGGACTCGCCGGTGTGGGCCGACACAGGCGCTGGCCCTCCGAACCCCCGGACCAGGCGAGGGTGTCGACGCTCGCGACTCGCAAGTCGCCACATCTGGCGCTCCGTCGGCGGTAACGCCGCGGTCCTGACTGCGGTGGCCAACGATGGCGTCGGCTGAGGGCTCAAACCCCGATGCC
>JANPDJ010000174.1:0-1680 GCA_031431395.1 Chloroflexota bacterium
ACCTGGAGCCCCTCACGGATGCCCAGATCGCCGATGCGCTCGACGCAGCGGCCGCCGTCGGCGATGACCGGATCCAGAAGGAGTTCCAGGGCAAGGTCACGCCGGAAACGTGGACCCACGGCTCCTCCGCGCAGCGACAGAAGTGGTTCCAGAAGGGATACGGGAGCGGCGACCCGGCCACCTGCGACACCTTCAGCGGCAGCATCTGACGCTCGACCGGTCGGCCGGTAGCCGGTCGAGCGGCCGGGGAGTGGTGCGGGCGCCTGTCGTGCTTGTCGCCCCCCGTCGCCCGCGTCTTGCCGCGTCGTCTCAGCCGGGCCCCGGCCCAAGCCCCAGCCAGCGATGCGTGGCGCCCAGGCAGCGGTTCATGACCACGACCAGACCGGCGGCCTCGGCGATGAGTCGCGCCTCCTCGCTCTCGATGCCGAGTTGCAGCCACAGCACGCGGGCCCCCGACGCAACGGCCTGGCGGGCGATGTCCGGCGTCTCGGCCGACGGCCGGAAGACGTTCACGAGGTCCACTGGGCCGTCGATCTCGGCCAGGGAGCGGTGCACGGGCTCCCCGAACAGTTCGCCGCCGCGCGGGTTGACCGGGATGATGCGGTAGCCCTGCGACTGAAGGTAGGCGGGGATCCGGTGCGCGGGCCTGTCCGGTCGTTCTGACGCGCCGACGACCGCGATGGTGCGGGTCTCGCGGTAGATGCGCTGCAGCCGCTCCCAGAGTTCTGGGTCGGCCGCGGCTCGGGCAGCAAGGCTGCCGGCTGGGTCCGTCATTCGGTCCTCCTCGGGAGCCATGATCCCACCGGAGGACGGAGCGGGTCGGGCCCGCCCGTGGTCGCAGCGGGGGACCCCGGCAGGACGCGACTGCGCCGCGTATCGAGCGGCGGGGGTTTGACCAGCTGACCTGCCAGACTCCACGCGATGACGGATCGTGAAGCTCGTCGCGCAAGAGGTCTCGGTTTCGGCGTGATCGCCGGGCTTCCGGCTGGGCTACTCGCCCCAATGGCTCTCGAGGTCGAGCGCCTGGGCTACGACACCTTCTGGATCAACGACGGCGGGCGGCCCGAAGCGGATGGCCTGGCGGGGCTCGCAACCGTGGCCAGGGCGGCTCCGGGGCTGCGCCTCGGGGTGGGCGTTCTCCCGCTCGATCGCCGCACGCCCGCGGAGATCGCCAGGCACGTCCGGGATCTTGGATTGCCCCTGGACAGGCTCCTTATCGGCGTTGGCTCGGGCGGCGCGCCGAAGCCGCTCGGGATCGTTCGGGCGGGGGTGCTTGAGCTTCGCGACCTCCTGCCCGGGGCACGAATCGTCGTCTCGGCACTCGGGCCCCGCATGTCCCGACTGGCCGGCGAGATCGCGGATGGCGTGCTGTTCAACTGGGCGGTCCCGGAACGCCTGCTGGATCTCTCGGATCGCGTCGCGGAGGGTGCGCGCGATGCCGGCCGACATCCGGTCGAGCGATGGGCCTACGTCCGTGCGGCTGTCGGCTCGGATGCCCTCGAGCGGCTGGCTGGCGAAGCCGGACGGTATGCCGGGTATCCGGCGTATGGCCGGGCCTTCGGGTCGATGGGCGCGGAGTTCCGCGAAGTCGGCGTGGCGGGCCACGATCTCCCCGCGCAACTCGCGCCGTACCGCGTGATCCTCGAAGGCGTGGTGGTCCGGGCGCTGCCGCACGAATGG
>JANPDJ010000175.1:0-5651 GCA_031431395.1 Chloroflexota bacterium
CAGGCCGAACTGGAACGCGAAGCCACCGGCACCCCGGTGGGCGCCGTCCAGGACGTGGAGTGAGCCGCACCACGAGGCTCACATATCGACCGGCGCGGCCCGACGACCTGCCGGCTTGCACCGAGATCTGGTCCGCCGGCATCGGGGACTACGTCCGCCGCCTCAACCGGCCCTGGTTCACGGGCGACCCGGAGCCGTTGATGCGACTGCTTGCGCACTTCCTCCGGACGGATCCGGAGCGTTTCTGGGTGGCCGCAGATCCCACCGACGAGGGGCGGGTCGTGGGCTACGGCTCCGCCACGCTTCGCGGAGACGCCTGGTTCCTGGGCATGCTGTTCGTGCTGCCCGAACAGCAATCGCACGGAGTGGGCCGGGCCCTGCTGGAGCGGGTGATGCCGGGACAGGGCGAGCCACAGGGCGAGCGACCCGCGATGGGTACAGCCACCGACAGCGTCCAGCCCATCGCGACGGCGCTCTACAGCCAGTACGGCATCGTGCCGCGCCTGCCCGCATTCAACCTCGCCGGTCGTCCCGAGCGGCCGGATGCTCTGCCGCCCTTGCCGCCCGGCATCCACGTCACCGAATCGCGTGAGAGCACGGGTGACGACGATGCAAGCGGCATTGCCGCCATCGACGTGCGGGTCCTGGGCCATCTGCATCCCGCCGACCACGCCTTCCTGATCGCAGAAGGGCGCCGGCTGTTCGTCGCCCGCTCGGAACGCGGCGAGACGGTCGGGTACGGCTATGTCGCGCCATCGGGTCGCTTCGGGCCGGTGGCCGCTCTGGATCCGGGACTGCTCGCCCCGATCACGGCGCACCTCATCACGGCCGTGCGGGCCCCCGGGGCCTACGCATCATGGATCCCCGGGGCCGCCGCCGAAGTGTTCGTGACGCTCCTGCGCGCCGGCTTCCGGCTGGAGTCGTTCCCGGCGCTGCTGCTCTGGGACCGGCCGGTGGCCGACTTCACTCGCTACGTGCCCATCAATCTCGCCCTGCTGTAGGTGCGGGGGCTGTCGCGCGAAGCGCCTTCTTCGTTGCGGTTTCTTGGTTTGCCGGCGCCGGAAGCCGGATGGTAGCCTCTCCGCAACGTGGCTCCAACTGCTGTGCCCGCGGCCGGAGTCCTGCCAATGCCGGCCCCCGGTCTGCGAACCCGCCGGCAGCCGCGGAGCTCAGCGTGACCCTCGCTCCCCAGGGAAATCCCCAGCCCCAGTTGTCCCAGGCCGCGTCGCGCTTTCGGGGGCGATTCAGGCCCCGACGAGACCCGGACCTCCCTCCCGAGCGGTCCATCGTCGCCCTGCGCGACGTCACGATGCGGTACCCGAACGGCAGGATCGCCCTCAATGATGTGGATCTCGAGATCCCCGAGGGCGACTTCGTCTTCCTGGTGGGACCATCCGGCGCCGGCAAATCCACGCTCATCAAGCTGCTGATCCGCGACGAAGTCGCGACGAAGGGCGACGTGTTCGTGGACGGCGAGAACCTGGGCCGAATCGGTCGTCGGGCCGTCCCGAAGATTCGCCGGAAGATCGGCATCGTGTTCCAGGACTACAAGCTCCTGCCGTCGAAATCCGTCTTCGAGAACGTCGCCTTCGCCCTTGAGGTCACGGGCACCCCGCGCAGGCTCATCCGTCCACCGGTGGAGCGGGTTCTTGCCCTGGTGGGCCTGACGGCACAGGCCCGCCAGATCCCGTCGCAACTCTCGGGCGGCGAACAGCAGCGCACCGCGATCGCACGAGCCCTCGTCCACGACCCGCGGCTGATCATCGCCGACGAGCCCACCGGCAACCTTGACCCGCTGATCTCCTGGGAGATCCTGCAGCTTCTGTTGCGGATCAACGAGCTTGGCGTGACCGTGCTGATGGCAACCCACAACGCGGAAGTGGTCACCGCGCTCAGGCGGCGCGTCGTTGCGCTCGAGGAGGGTCGCGTGATCCGGGACGAGGTCGGTGGCGCCTACCACCGCGAGGACTGAGGCCGTGGGCACACGGATGATCGGCTTCGTCTTCTTCAGCCTTCGCCGCGCATGGCAGGGCTTCTGGCGCAATGCCGTCATGAGCCTCGCCGCAACCGCGACCATGGTCCTGATGCTGATGCTGCTCTCCGGGTTCTGGATCATCCAGACCGGGCTCTCGGCCGGCCTCGAATTCGTCGAGCAGAAGGTCGAGGTCGTGGCCGACGTGGACCCGGGCGCCTCCCTCGACGAGATCAACGCCCTCGTGGACCGGGTCGGGACGCTGCCCGAGGTGTCGTCGGTGACGTACGTGACGCCCGATGAGGCGCTGAAGCGGTTCCGCGCCCAACTCCAGGCCCAGGGCCGCCAGGACCTGACGGTCTACCTCGACAAGAACCCGCTCCGCGGCAGCATCGAAGTCAAGCTGAAGAGCGCCCGCGTATTCGGTTCCGTCGTGGACGTCCTTCGCCAGGACACGACCGTGGTCAGCGGGGTCAAGGAAATCCAGAAACTGGTTGAGCAGGTACTCACCGTCACGAACATCCTGCGGACTGGCGGCCTCGTGCTGCTGGGTCTGGTCGGCCTGACCGTGCTGTTCATCATCGTGAACACGATCCGCCTCGCAGTCGTCGCGCGGGCGGAGGAAATCGAGATCATGCGCCTCGTCGGCGCGTCGGATGCGTTCATCCGCTGGCCGTTCATCTTCGAGGGCGCCATGGTGGGCGCCCTCGGGGCGGCCGTCAGCCTGGGGATCCTTGCCCTTGCAGGCCCCCCGCTGGGCGACTTCATGTACGGCTTCTTCCGGGTCCTGCCCCTGCAGTTCGGGTCGCTCGGGGTGCAACTCGCGGTACTGGTCACGGCCACGGGCGTGGGTCTCGGCGTGTTCGGGTCGTGGATCTCCATCCGGAGCTACCTGATCCGGTAGAGCCGGGGCTCCGATGAAGCTCTCTTCACCCTTGGTCGCACCATCGGGATCCGGCGCTACCATCGACCGACCTCGAGCGGCACCGGACCCTGCCGGCCGCATCCCAGGCAATCATCAATCCCCGCACCACCGAGAGAGCACCTGATGCTGAACGCTGATCCGGCCGCTTCCGACACGGCCGGCCACACCACCGAGCCCGAGGCGGCGCTCGTCACCCCGACGGCATCCCCTGCAGCCGAGCCTGGGCCCGCCGCCGCGCCGCGGGGAGCGCGAGCCCGCGTTTCGGGCGTCCAGCTCGCGATCGCCGTTGTGGGCCTGATGGCCGGAGGTGCATTGTTCCTGTCCGGTTACTCGCTTGGCCGCCAGGCCGAAACGACGCCGGGCACCCCCGGCAGCGAGCAGCAGGCATTCGTGCCGTTCTGGGACGCCTACCGGGCGATCACGGAGCAGTACGCCGGCGGCGCGGTGGACCGCAAGGCCGTCATCCAGGGCGCGATCGGCGGGATGATCCAGGCCCTCGGCGATCCGTTCTCCTCGTACCTGACGTCCGAGGACTACAAGAAGAGCCTGCAGGGCATCGCCGGCCAGTTCGAGGGCGTCGGCGCGCAGATCGGCGGGCGCAAGTCGGACGGGTCCGGCGCGGCATGCTCGCCGCTGGGGCCGGAGTGCCAGATGGTGATCCTCGCGCCCACCGAGGGTGCGCCGGCCGACAAGGCCGGTCTGAAGGCCGCGGACATCGTCACGGAAATCGACGGTGTGAGCGTCAACGGCAGCACGGTCGATGAAGCGGTCGCGAAGGTCCGCGGCCCCAAAGGCACCACGGTGGTCCTGACGATCACCCGAAAGGGTGCGGCGCCCGTGCAGATCTCGATCGTCCGCGACGTGATCACGCAGCAGGAAGTGATCAGTCGCAGCCTGGCCGGCGGCCAGGTGGGCTACATCAGGATTACCGGCTTCAGCGACAACGCCGCCAACGACTTCGCCCGCGTGCTCGCTGACGACGTGAGGTCCGGTCAGCGCAAGATCGTGGTGGATCTGCGGGGCAACCTGGGCGGGTTCGTCACCGCAGCGCGGAAGATCGCAAGCCAGTTCATCGGGTCGGGGCCTATCTACTGGCAGGAGGACTCGAAGGGCAACCAGGTGGCATCGATGGCCGAGACGAACGGCGCCGCGACGGACGCGGGCATCGGGGTGGTCGTCCTCATCGATAAGAACAGCGCTTCCGCGAGTGAGATCGTGGCGGGCGCCCTTCAGGACACGAGGCGAGCAACCCTCGTCGGCCAGACATCCTACGGAAAGGGCACGATCCAGGAGTGGCAACCACTGCCCAATGACACCGGCGGCTTCCGCCTGACGATCGCAAAGTGGCTCACGCCCGACAAGCACTGGATTCACCGGACTGGCCTCACGCCAGACGTGGCGGTAGAGGTGCCGCAGAGCACCGCGCCGGACCAGGACCCGGTCCTCGACAAGGCGCTCGAGGTGCTGGGCGCACCATCGGCCACGGTGGCGCAGCTGGCCGCCTGACCGGGACTGTTGCACCGGCTCTCATCTTCCGGTACCGTTTCGGTGACCGAAAGGAGGTGATGTGCAGTGATAGATCGCTCTAGCTGCACCACCTCGCAGGAGATGGCCGTTTAGTCGGGCACCCTGCGTGGTGGTACCGCAGATCGGACGCCGGCCCTCTCGGGCCGGCGTTCGTGCGTCTGACGCAGCATCGCTTCTGTGCAGGCAGAAGCGCAGCCCGTTCCATCGGACCGTCGGGCGCACTACCTCGAAGGGAGCCACCCCGTGGGCGAAGAATCGACGATCGCCCTCAACCGTCGAGCCAGACACGACTACACGATCGATGAGACCTTCGAGGCCGGGCTCGTCCTGACCGGCACGGAGATCAAGTCTGTTCGCGCGGGCAAGGTCAACCTCTCCACCGCTTACGCACGCCTGGAGCGCGGCGAGGCCTGGCTGATCGGGATGGACATCGCCCCGTTCGACCAGGCCTCCAAGCAGCGTGGCAACCACGCGCCCAAGCGGACCCGGAAGCTGCTGTTGCACCGCTCGGAGATCGACGAACTGATCGGCCGCGCCGCGAAGAAGGGCCAGACCATCGTGCCGCTGCGCCTGTACCTCAGTGCCCGCGGTCGCGCCAAAGTGGAGCTGGCCCTCGCACGCGGGAAGCAGCTGCACGACCGGCGGCGGGACATCGCAGATCGCGAATCCAAGCGGGAAGTCGCCCGCGAACTCTCGGACGCCCGCCGTGGCCGATGAGACCGTGGACCCCGAACAGCCAAAGCGGGGCGGCGTGGGGGGCATCCTCGAGGCGATCCTGCGCGGCCTCCAGCCCGCGGTCCGGCGCGCAACCCGCCGGCGGACGAACCGCCCGCGGGCCGGCGGCAGTTCTTCGACCGACGGCCGCGGAACCCTTCTTCAGCTCCGCTACCACGCGGGCTCCACCAGCCGCTGGCAGACCGCTCGCGTGGCCTACGGCCGGCGCGGCAACCGGATCGCGGTCATCAGCTCGTCCGACGCGGATTGGTGGCGCCACATCCGCAGCGGGACGCCCGTCCAGGTCCGGGCGCGCAACGCGTGGATCGACGGTCGGGCGCACCTGCTGTCCCGCGACGACGACACGTACACCCGGGCGGTGGGGATCTTCATCGAGGACCGGAGCCGCGCGGCGGCTCAACGCCTGGGCGTCCCGATGGACGAGAACGGCCGCCTCGACCACGGCCCGCGGCGGCCGGGCGATGCCGCGGTGGTCTCGATCGAGGTCGACGC
>JANPDJ010000176.1:0-10150 GCA_031431395.1 Chloroflexota bacterium
CGCTTCTTCAGCGGACCCGACCCCCACCGCGCATTCGTGGCGACGTAGACGAGGGCGAGGGTGCGCCAGACCTGCGGCACGGTGTCACTCACGAGACAGATCGTGCCACGCCGGCACGGGCGCACATCGGACCGGGAAGCGCGGGGCGGGCCGAACGCCGGGCCGGCGGGATCGTCATCATGTACGGGTGACCAGCCGTGGGCTCGAGTTCGGCTTCGCCCCGCCGCCCGGCGATCGCGAGATGGGACCCATCAACCGGGCCACGTACGTCCGCGACCTCGACGCGCAGCTCAGGTTCGTCGTTCAGTATTTCTCGTCGGTCTGGACGTCCGACCACGTGATGGAGCACCCCAACTACCGGCACGAATGCTGGACGCAGCTGGCCTGGATCGCCGCCCGTCACCCGGAACCCATGCTGGGCACCTGCGTTCTTGCGAACTCCTACCGCAACCCGGCGCTGATGGCCAAGATGGCGGCCAGCCTCCAGGAGCTGAGCGGCGGCCGGCTGATCTTCGGGATCGGCGCCGGCTGGCTGGAGAATGAATACCGCGGCTACGGCTGGGAATTCCCATCGACGCGTGAGCGAATCGAGCAACTGGAGGAAGCCCTCCGGCTGACGAAGGCGCTCTGGACCCAGAAGCCGGCGAACTTCGAGGGCCGCTGGTACCGCCTCGAGGGCGCCTACTGCGAACCGCGGCCCAATCCCCCGCCGCCAATCATGATCGGCGGGGATGGCGAGAAGTACCTGCTCCGCGTCGTCGCACAGCACGCGGACTGGTGGTTCTCCTATGCGTCCTCGGCCACGGTGCTGGAGCGCAAGATCGCGGCCCTGGCGGACCACTGCCGGGACGTGGGCCGCGACATGTCCCAGATCCGCATGGCAACGCCCCTCACGGTCTATCTCGCGCCCACGATGGCGAAGGCGCGGGCCATGGCGGGCAGCCTGCCGGCCAGCGATCGGCCGCCGTTCGTGGGCGATCCGGCAGCATTCCGGGACCGGCTGGCTGAACTCCACGGGCTGGGCTTCGAGCTGGTGGAGATGCGCTTTGCACGCATGTTCGCCGTTGAGGACGTCCATCTCTTCGTCGATCGGGTCCTGCCGCACTTTCGCTGATCGCGGCATCGGGCAGAACCGGTCCTCCGGGAAACCTCGCGGCAAACGCCGGCCACCGGAGCCGCGGTCCGGGTTACTCCCCGATCACGGCCCAGAGAAAGCCCATCATGATGAAGAAGCCCGAGAACATGGCGATCAGGGCGAGGCCGCCGTACGGGGAGTTCGCGCCTTCATGGGGCACCAGCTGCAGGCCGATGCCGAAGGCGATCGCCCAGCCCACGAACAGCAGGCCGAACAGGATCCGCGCGTTGCCGCCCGTGATGGCCCGGACCCAGCCGCGCTTCGCGCGATCCTCCGAGGACATGGCGGATCGCAGGACGATGAAGATCATGCCGCCGGCGATCAGCGTCGCGATGCCGAACGGGACCGGCTGCTCGAAGAAGACCGTGAAGAGCTGCACCGGCGAGTGCCTCCCGGGAGATGAGCCTGGTCCGGCGCGCGGCGCGCCCAGACCGGCGGAATCCTAGCAGCCCATGACTCGTGCGTCGCGGGTCGCCCGGACAGGCACCTGTTGAAGTGAATGTTGAAAACCGGGGAAGATTCCCGTTGACAGTCGTGGGCTGGTAACGCACGATCCTGCCTCGGGCGCTCCATGGTTTTCGGAGTGCCGCGGAGGAGGAGTAACTCTATGCGCAGTCGGGTCCTTTCCTTGATTGCGGTGCTTGCGATTGTCGCGGCAGCGTGCAGCAGCACGCCCGCGGCGACCTCTGCACCCACGGCGGCACCCGCCACAGCAGCACCCGCCACGGCGGCACCCGCCACGGCAGCGCCAGTCACGGCAGCACCAACGGCAGCCGGGAGCGCCCGCGACACCCTCCAGATGCACTGGCTGGGTGACTGCACCTGCATCTGGCACCCGGCGGCGTACGAGACGTTCAGCCAGGCCGTCAACTTCGAGTTCCTGTTCAGCAACTTGATCGACCATAACTGGAAGTCCGAACTCGAGGTCGAATTCCGCGGCGACCTCGCTGATTCGTGGTCCACGCCGGACGCCAAGGTCTACACATTCAAGCTTCACCCCGGCGTGAAGTGGCACGATGGCCAGCCCTTCACGGCCGACGACGTCATCTGGACGATCAACGAGTCGATGAAGTGGAGCCCGGGCCGCTACAAGAACGAGGCCTGGGATGTCATCGTGGGCTCTAAGGCCGTTCGCGAGGGAAAGGCGGACACTGTCTCCGGCGCCAAGAAGATCGACGACCTCACGGTCGAGCTGACGATCGAGGCCGCCGATGCGAACTGGCTCAACAACGTGACTGAGCCGGATGCCGTCATCCTGCCGATGCACGTCCTGAAGGACCTCCTCAAGGGCGTGGCGAAGGACAAGGTCCAGAGCACCATCGAAACCTCGGCATTCGCGACCGTCTCACCGATCGGCACCGGCCCGTACAAGTTCATCAAGTACGAGACGGACCAGTACAGCCAGTTCGAGGCGTTCCCGGACTACTTCCAGGGCGCCCCCAAGATCAAGAACGTCTTCGTCAAGCGACTCAAGGGCGATGCGGCCATCGCGGCCGGCGAGGCCGGCGAGCTTGACCTGTCCGTCCGCCTGAACCCGGGCGAGGCCGCGCGAGTTCAGAAAGCCGCCAACCTCGACGCCATCCTGGCGTCGGGCGTCGGTACCTACGGACCGCAGTTCAACCTGTTGTCCAAGTGCGACCTCAACTGCCGCAAGGCCGTGAGCTACGGCATCGATGCCCCGGGCATCATCGCCAGCATCTTCGGCGGCCTGGGCAAGGTCAATGAAGGCGTCAACCCGGGCATGCCCGCGTCCGACGACTTTGAGTTCTTCAAGTTCGACCCCGACAAGGCCAAGGCGGAACTTGCGAAGTCGGCCTGGGACAAGAGCAAGCCGCTCCGCATCGTGTTCGACAACACGTTCGCGGGTGTCACCCTGTGGACGCCGGTCATGCAGCAGAACCTCGAAGCGATCGGCTTCAAGGTTGAACTGCTTGGTCTCGAGACAACGGCCGCGATCGAGTACTACAACAAGATCAACGACTACGAGATCCTGATCATGCAGGGTGGCGATCAGGGCGTCGGCCCCTTCAAGCAGCAGAGCTACTACAACTGCAAGATCGACTCGCCGGCCGTCTGGAAGACCTACCTCCGCGACTGCAAGATCGACGATTTGTTCCAGCAGGCCAAGCTGGAGCCTGATGCTGCCAAGCAGCTCGTGCTGCTGAAGCAGGTCTCCAGCATCACCAACAAGGCCGTCGACAAGACGAGCCTCTGGACCACCAAGACCCTGAACTTCAAGAGCAAGTGCCTTACCGGGCCGCTCGTCCCCGCCAACACCCGCGAGTTCATCACTTCGAAGGTGTGGCTGTGGAGCTTTACCTGCTAATCGTCGGCCACCCGACCGACTGAGGGAAGTCACCGATGCGCACCCACCGACTCTTCAGAAAGAACTGAGGCTGCCGGTGGGTGCGTATGTCCTGCGTCGAATCCTGGTCGCCATCCCGATCCTCTTCGGGATCACGATCGTCACGTTCTTTGCCCTGTCGCTGGCTCCGGGTGATCCGCTTCTGGCGCGCCTGGAGCCGGCGCAGCTCGCCGTGCTCCAGGCTCATCCGGAGCAGCTGGCCGCGCGGCGCCACGAGCTTGGGCTCGATCAGCCCATCTTTCCCTGGATCGTTGACGGGGCATTTGCCCCGGGCCGCTACCTGAACTGGCTCGGCGGCGCGCTCACGGGTGATCTCGGGTACTCGATCCAGTCCCATCGACCCATCGCCGAGGAGCTCGGGAAGCGCATCCCCCCGACGCTGGCGCTGATGGGCTTCTCGATCCTCATTGCGATCTTCGTCGGGGTGCCGTTCGGCGTCCTGTCTGCGCTGCGGCAGTACTCACGCCTGGACTACACACTCACGTCCGCCACCATGCTGATGACGAGCACGCCCACGTTCGTCCTGGGGCTCTCGGGCATCTACATCTTCGCCGTGTGGATCCACGTGCTGCCGACGTCAGGCATCCAGACGCTGGGGAAGCCGTTCAACATTCCGGACTTCATCGGCCACCTGATCCTGCCTGGCCTGGTACTGGGTCTGAGCAGCGCGGCACCGCTCATGCGGTACACGCGCGCCAGCATGCTGGACGTCCTCCACAGCGAGTACGTCGTCACGGCCAAATCCAAGGGCCTCGCCCACAGGACGGTGGTCATTCGTCATGCGTTTCGCAACTCGCTCATCCCGATCATCACCGTGATCGGCCTCCTGCTCCCGGAACTCGTGGGCGGTGCCGTGATCACGGAGCAGATCTTCGCCTGGCCCGGCATGGGTCAGATGGCCGTGCGGGCCGCAGCCGATCGGGACACGGCCCTCATGATGGGCGTCGTGCTGGTCGTGGGCTTCGCAGTGCTGTTCGTCAACATCCTGGTTGATGTCCTCTACGCCGCCGTTGATCCGAGGATTCGATTTGGCCGCCGCCCAAGCTGAACTCGCACCTACCCAGGTCATCACGGTCGAGCATGTCTCGCTCGGTCGGGCCGCCCTTCGGCGGTTCCTCCGCCATCGCCTCGCTGTCCTGGGAACGCTCATGCTGGCGACCATCGTGCTGATGGCACTGTTCGCGGGCGTGGTCACGAACGGCAAGCCGTTCTTCACCGATATGGCCGCCGTCGCCAAGGCGCCCAGCGCCGCTCATTTGCTGGGGACCGACCGGTCCGGTCGGGACGTGTGGGCTCGCCTGGCGTTCGGTGCGCAGACGTCGCTCATCGTGGGCCTGGGCGCCGTCGCCCTGTACGTGGCCATCGGCACAATCCTCGGCGGTATCGCCGGCCTGTTCGGCGGAGTCGTCGATCAGGTGATCATGCGTGCGACCGACACCCTGATGGCCATCCCGTCCCTCCTGCTCGTCATCGTGTTCGTGACGGCCATCGGGCCCAGCCTGGGCTCCGTCCTCGTGGTGATCGGCCTGCTGGGGTGGCCCGGAGCGTGCCGCCTCGTCAGAGGCCAATTGCTGACGTTGCGGGAGGCAGAGTTCATCACGGCGGCGCGCGTCGTCGGGGTTGGCAATCGCCAGATCCTCTTTCGCCACCTTCTCCCAAACATCATGAGCTCGCTGGCAGTCCTGGCCACATTCGGCGTCGCGAGCGCGATCATCCTGGAGGCCGGCCTGAGCTTCCTCGGCCTTGGCGTAAAGATCCCGACGGCCAGCTGGGGCGGCATGATCAACGAGGCGCAATCACCGTCGGTCCTCATCGACATGCCGTGGCTGTGGCTCTCGCCGGGCATCGCGATCGCGATGACCGTCCTCGCGGTCAACTTCATCGGCGACGGCCTGCGCGACGCCCTCGACCCCCGGTCCACCCGGCGTTCGTGACCGTCGGACCGTAGCTTCCAGCCGGAGTCCCGCGGCTCCGGAGCCGGCGGTCGGGATACCTTTCCCGCCATCATGACCCCGGGCAGACCCATCGAATTCCGGCTGTGCGTCGGGCGGGCACGCGGATGACGTTCGCGCGCCTGGGGCGGTTCGTCGTACGGCGCCGCTGGTGGGTCCTGGCGGCGTGGGCCGCCCTGCTCCTCTGCGCGCTGCCGTTCGCGCCGCAGGCCGGTGGCGCCCTCCAGGCCGGCGGGTTCAGCAGCGACCGGCTGGAGTCGGCGCAGGCGAGACGCCTGCTGGAATCCGAACTATCGCTGCCGGCGTCAGGCCTCGCCGTGGTCTTCGAGAGCGACACGCTGCTCGCGGGCAGCCCGGCATTCGAGGCTGCGGCGGCGGCGGCCATCGCGGATCTCGCGGGCGCTCCGCACGTGGTCCGGGTCGTGCCTCACACGGTGGCTCCCCGCCAGGTCTCGGCCGACCGTCGCACGGCCTACGACGTGGTGCTGCTGGACTTCCCCCCCGACGAATCTCCGCGCGCCATCCCGATCGTGGAATCCCGTCTCCGGCATCCACCCGGACTCACCGTCCTGCTGGCCGGCGGGCCGGCCTTCTACGGCGACGTGCAATCGGTTTCCGAATCCGATCTGCGGCGTGCCGAGCTGATCTCGTTGCCCCTTGCGGCAATCGCGCTCGTCGTCGTGTTCGGGTCGCTCGTCGCGGCGGCCGTGCCCCTCGCGGTGGGTGGGGCGGCCGTCGTCGTGGCACTGGCCGTGATCTTTGGAATCGCCAGCCTGACGCCGATGAGCATCTTCGTGCTGAACCTCGCGACCCTCCTGGGCCTGGGCCTGGGGGTGGACTACTCGCTGCTCATGACGAGCCGCTTCCGCGAGGAACTGGCGGCACGAACCGGCGGCCGGCGCCCGCGCGACGTCCCGCGCGAGGAGATCGCGCGATTCGTGGCCGAGTCCGTGGAGGCCAGCGTTGTGACCGCGGGTCGCGCCGTGTTCTTCAGCGGCCTTACGGTCCTGCTTGGCCTGTGCGGGATGCTGCTCTTCGAGTTCATGATCCTCCGCTCCGTCGGACTTGCCGGGGCCGTGGTGGTGGGCCTGGCCGTCCTGGCAGCCCTCACGCTGCTGCCGGCGCTCCTCGCCGTCCTGGGGCCCCGGCTCGACTCCCTCGCGGTTCGCAGGGTGAGTGCCGCCGCCAGCCCGGACGGCCCGTGGGCGCGTCTTGCTCGATGGGTGATGGACCGGCCGATCGCGGTGCTGGTGCCGACGCTGGGGCTGCTCCTTGTCCTGGGCGCGCCCTTCCTCCATGTCCGCTTCAATGCGCCCGACGCGACGATCCTTCCGCCGAACGTGCCGTCGCGCGCGGCGTTCGACCTGCTCCAGCGCCAGTTCGGCGAGGGGGAATTCGCGCCGCTCACGCTCGCGGTGCGCACGACGGGCGCGGCCACCTCCCCGGCCAATCTCGCCGGCCTGTACGAGTGGACGCGCCGGCTGTCCGCCGATCCCCGCATCACTCGCGTGGAGGGCCTGGTCAACGTCGATCCACGGCTCACGCTCACCCAGTACCAGCTGCTCTACAACGGCCCGGGCGGACCGCCGGACCGGTACCTCCAACTCCAGCTGGCGGCGACGACCCGGGGTGACCTCACGGCAATCACGATCTACACCCCGTTTGGACCCAACCGTGACGAGGCGCGCGCCCTGGTCCGCGACCTGCGAGCCGGCAGCGCTGGGCTGGCCCCGCCAACCGCGACGGCCGTACTCGTGGGTGGCGGCGCCGCCGAAGTGACCGATGTGGTGGAGCGGATTGGGTCCGACTTCCCGCGGACCGCCATCTTCATCCTCCTGACGACCTACCTCGTCCTCTTCGCACTGCTCCGGTCCGTGATCCTGCCGCTGAAGGCACTCGTGATGAACAGCCTGTCCATCGTGGCATCGTTCGGCGCGCTGGTCTGGATCTTCCAGGACGGCAACCTGTCGGCGCTGCTGGGCTTCCAGCCGCTGGGATTCGTGGAGACAAGCCAGCCGGTGATCCTCTTCTGCGTGCTCTTCGGGCTCTCGATGGACTACGAGGTCTTCCTCCTGTCCCGGATGAAGGAGGCCTGGGACCGGACGGGAGACAACCGCGAAGCCGTCGCGCGCGGCCTTGAGCGCAGCGGCCGGATCGTCACCTCGGCCGCCCTGATCGTGGTCGTCGTCGCCGGTTCGTTTGCCTTCGCCGATATCGTGCTGATCAAGGCGTTGGGCCTCGGGATGGCCATCGCCGTGGCACTGGATGCCACGGTGGTGCGAGCGCTGCTGGTGCCGGCCACGATGCGCCTGCTGGGCCGGTGGAACTGGTGGATGCCGATGCGCCTGGGCCGCTGGCTGGAGCGACTCCCCGCTCCCGAACTCGACGGCCGGGCCGACAGGTGAAGGTGCTTCGCATCCTGGGGATCGCGCTCTTCGTGGCCGCCTGCTCCGGCGGCCCGATCCTTGCCAATGCCCCGGTCCAGCGCGCATCGCCCGTGCCGACCCCGGTGGCGATCGCGGCGGCCGTTGACCCGCAACCCATCACATTCCCCCGCGATGACGGCCCACACCGCCGACTGACCGAATGGTGGTACTACACGGGACATCTCGTCTCGGACGCGGGCCGGCAGTTCGGGTTCGAGTTCGTGGTCTTCCGGGCCGAGCGTGGCACGTTCCCGGTCTCATGGGCATCGCACCTGGCGCTCACCGACGAGCAGGGCCGGCGGTTCCTGTACGGCCAGCGATCGGAGATCGGGCCCCAGGTGGACGCCTCGTTGAGGGGCCCGAGTGGCGAACCGGAAGGGTTCGCGCTGGCGTTGACGGGCTTCGACCCGTCGAACGGGAGGCCGAACCCCGGCACGCCGTGGACGATGCGCGGCGCGGGCGGGCGGGACCACCTGGGCGCAGCGCTCTCGGCCGCGGAGGCCGGGCCAGCAGGCGGGAATGCGGCGTTCGGACTCGCCCTGGACCTCGCCACGGATCGCCCGGCCGTGCTGCACGACCGCATCGGCTACATCGACTTCGGGCCGGCCGGCGGCTCCTACTACTACTCCCGGCCGCGGATGAGCGTGTCGGGGACGCTCCAGCTGGAGAGCGAGACGCTCCACGTCAGCGGTACTGCCTGGTTCGACCACCAGTGGGGCGACTTCATCGCGGTGGGTGGCGGCTGGGACTGGTTCGCGGTCAACCTCGCGGACGGCACGGACCTGACCCTCTCCTTGGTCCGCGATGCGTCGGGGGCGCATCCCCTGGTGTACGGGACGCTCGTGCGTCCGGACGGCACCTTCGAACACCTGGATCGTGACGCCTTCTCTGTGGAGGTCCTCGGTACGTGGACCAGTCCACGGTCCGGCGCAACGTATCCCGCCGGGTGGCGTATCCGCGTTCCGGACGAAGCGCTCGAGGTGACCCTCGAGCCCACCGTGGCCGACCAGGAGCTTGACACGCGAGCCACGACCGGGGTGGTCTACTGGGAGGGATCCCAGCGCGTGACGGGTACCCGCCAGGGGTCGGCGGTGACAGGCGAGGCCTATGTCGAACTGACCGGGTATCCCGCGACTGTGGCCACGAGCCCGTGATCGCCGGGACGACCGGAACGCCGATCGGGTCGCGGCCGATCGGGCTGCAAGCGCCGGCAACTGGGCGGTCGTCGGCCTGCGCGCGGCGACCGCGTCGCGAAGCGGCGATCGGGCCCCTGCCGGATACTCGCTGCTGATGAAACTCGAATTGACGCGACGGGGCGATTATGCCGTCCGCGCGATGCTCGCCCTGGCCTCCGCGAGCGACGACCGGCCGATCAGCGTGCGCCGGATCGCCGACACGATGGCGATCCCTGCCCAGATCCTGCCCAGTGTCATGCGCCACCTTGTCCGGGTCGGGCTCATCGAGGCGGTGCCCGGTCGGACCGGCGGGTACCGGCTCGCCCGGCCGGCCGGGGAAATCAGCCTGCTCGCCGTGATCGAGGCCGTCGAGGGCGATTCGCGACGCGTGTCGTGCGTGCTGCGTGGCGGCCCCTGTGGGCGAGACGGCCAGTGCAACGTGCACGGTGCCTTCTTCGCCGCCCAGGAGGCCATCCGCACCGAGCTGCGGGGAGCCACGCTGGACGGTCTCGTCTTCGGCCTGACGCCTCCCTGACGTCCGGCGGCCCCGGGTGGCCCCGGCGTCGGCCGGCACTCTGCAAGACGGGCCGAACGGCCCATTGCCCTGCCTGCATCCCCGCGTAAAGTCGTACCATTCTGATACGGTTTTACCGGGGAAGACGGGCGACCCAGGGTTATCTGGGTTCACCGGGGACGATCACAGCACAGAAAGGACGCAGAGATATGACCGGGGGACGATCACGCGCAGCGCGCGGAATCACACTGGTTGTCGTGGCGGCGCTTGCCGCGGCATGTGCATCAAAGGGGGCGCCCAGCTGGACCTATGCCGCGGCACCCTCCCAGGCGGCGGTTGCAGGGACAGCCGGCGGCGCGGCGCCCAGCGCCGCCATCGGTGGCGCACCCGCCCCGTCCGGCGCGCCGGCAGCCACCGCTGTTGCCTCCGCGGCCATCGGCGCCATCGAGATCACGGCGTTCGACCTGGGCTTCAAGCCGAACGCCATCACGGTGCCCAAGGCAGGCACCTATACGGTCACCTTCATCAACACGGGATCGATCATTCACAACGTCGCATTCGCAAACGGCACGAAGATCGAGGC
>JANPDJ010000177.1:0-12554 GCA_031431395.1 Chloroflexota bacterium
ACCACGGGCGACGACGCGCAGCGGCCTGCGCGCCGCACGCTCGTCGAGCGGCATCACGCGACCACGGGCGGTTCGCGGATCGTGGAGCGCGCGGCGATCCTGGGCTACCGCGTCGCCCGCGCCCTCGTGGGCCGGCTGCCGCCGCGGCTTGCGTGGACGGTCCTGGGGTGGGTCACGCAGGCCACCTATCGCGCTTGGCCGGCGAAACGTCGCTGGGTGAACAGCAACTTCGCGCACGTCCTGGGCCTCCCGCCGGACCACCCGGAGGTCCGGCACCTGGCGCTCCGCGCCTACCGGAACTACGCGCGCTATCTCGTGGAGCTCATGCGGCTGCCGCGGATGCCCCTCGAGCAGATCGCCGAGCAGGTCGACCCAGCGGGCCTGGAATCCCTCCTCGCGATCTGGCGTGATGCGGGCTCCGTGATCCTGGTCGCCGCTCACGTGGGCAACAACGAGTTCGTGGCCGGGGGTGTCGCGTCGCACGGACTGCCCATCAGCGTCCTGGCGGACGACACGACATTCCCCGAGATGTTCGATCTCCTGAAGCGCGAGCGGGAGCGATGGGGCGTGCGGATCGTGCCGTGGCGGAACCTGCGCGAGGTCTACGGGATCCTCAAGCGCAACGAGATGCTGGGCCTCCTCGTGGACTGGGGCTACCGGTCCGACGGCATCCCCGTCCGGCTGTTCGGCTCCTGGACCACGCTGCCCGCCGGTCCGGCGGTCCTGGCCGGCAGGACGGGTGCGGTCATCGTGCCGATCGTGGCGCACCGGCGCGCCGACGGCACCTTCTACGTCACCCACGAGGCGGTGATCCGGGTGACATCCAGCGAACCGGAGGAGATCGCCCGCGCGACCCAGGCCGTTGCGGACGCACTGGAGAAGATCGTGGGTGCCGCGCCGGACCAGTGGTACAGCTTCAAGCCACTCTGGCCGACGAGCGCCGAAGAGCGGGAGTCACTTGCCCGTCGGACCGGCACGCCGCTGACCGAACCCGCCGGGGCGGAACGGGCGAGATGACCGCCACGGCCGCGGATCCTCGCGAACCACTCACGGAGGCCACGGCCGCGGTCACAGCGGAATCGCGTCAGCCCGTCTCCGTGACGCCGGCCGTCCGGGCCACGCGAAAGCGCCGCAGCCGGGTGCGGGACCGCGTGCGCGGCCTGGCCCTGCGCGCGGGGTCGTTGGTCCTCTGCCGGCTGCCGGAGGCGCCGCTCGTCGCCCTCGCCGACATGGCGGGCGAGCTCTGGTACCGTGCCGCCCCCAGCCGTGCCGCCGTCGGTCGGGCCAATCTTCGGCGGGTGTGCCAGTGGCTCGCGGAGCACGACATGGCCACCGTGCAGGTCAGCGCCGCGGCCGTCGATCCCCGGGCACTCGAGCGCCTGCTCCGGGCCTCCTTTCGCCACACCGCCCGGTATTACCTCGAGGTCGCGCGCGCGCCGGGCATGACGGCGCGAACGATCGACGAACGTCTGATCGTGGAAACGCCGGACGTCGTCCACGAGGCCCTTGACGGCGGCGCGGTCATCATCGTGGGGCTGCATTTCGGGGCGATCGAGCTGCCGGCCATGTTCTTCGCGCGGCGATCCGGGCTCGCCGTGACGATTCCCATGGAAACCATCGCGGACGCGGGCCTGCAGGCATGGTTCGAACGAACGCGCGGCGCGACCGGTGTCCGGATCGTCGGCCTCCGCGAAGCCCGCCGGGAGTTGATGGCCGCGCTCCGTCGCGGCGAACCCGTGGGCCTGGTGGGCGACCGTGATCTGACCGGGGGCGGAATCCGGGTGCCGTTGTTCGGCTCAGAGGCCTCGCTGCCCGCGGGTCCCGGCCTGCTGGCCCTGGAGAGCGGGGTGCCGGTCTACGTCGCGGCAGTCCGGCGGGTCGAGCATCGACGGTACCGCGGGCGGCTCGAAGCGGTGGCCGTTCCGGCCGACGGAACGCGCCGCGACCGCCTGACGGCGTTTCTGGAGGCGGAGGCCCACGCCTTCGAGCGGGCAATCGCGCCCGCGCCCGAACAGTGGTGGGCGCTGTTCTTCCCGATCTGGCCCGATCTTGCGGCAGGCCCCGCCGCCGGACCTCGACGCCGCCTTCCGCTCCGGACGCGCGCAGAACGCCCCGGGTCCTCCCGATGACCGAACGACTGGGCCGGTCCGACGTGCACATCCATACCCTCGCGTCCGACGGGACGTCCGGCATCGTGGAGATCCTTGATCACGTCGAGCACCGGACAACCCTGGACGTGATCGCCATCACGGACCACGAGCGGATCGATGCGGCCGTCGCGGCGCGCGCGATGGCAGAGGATCACGGCCTGCGCTGCCAGGTCATCGTGGGCGAGGAGGTCACCACGCGCGGCGGCCACCTGCTGGGCCTGTTCCTCACCCACCCCGTACCCGCCCTGAGGTCGCTGCGCGAATCGATCGCGCGGGTCCACGACCAGGGCGGCATCGCCATCCCGGCGCATCCCCTCGTGCCCTATCCCCTGTGTGCCCAGGGTCGCGAGCTCCGGAGGCTCGTCGGCGATCCGGACCCCCGCTACCGCCCGGACGGGCTGGAGACGTTCAACCCAACGATTCTCGGCCGGGCCCGACACGCGCGCGTCGTGGAGTTCAACGCGGAGATGGGGTTGGCGCCCATCGGCAGCAGCGACGCCCACGCGGCAGCGGCGATCGGCCAGGGATGGACCACGTTCCCCGGGCGGACGCCGGATGACCTTCGAACCGCGATCCTCGCCCGGGCCACGCACGCGCACGGCAGCTTCCACGGGACGGGCGCCCAGGTGGGCGTCTTCGGCCGGCAGCTGCGGAAGTACGGCCGCGATGTCCGGGACGAGTTCGGCGGGCGCCTCCAGCGGTCGGCCACCGGCCGCGATCACGGGTATCCCGGCGGCGACACCCGGCCGCCGGCTTTTGACCGCGCGAAGGCGGCCGGTCGCCTCCGGGTCCGGCCATCCGACGAGGGCGGCGAGCCGTCGGGAGCCCCGCGGTGAAGATCGGCCTCGTCAGCCCGTACGTGTACCCGCTTCCCGGCGGGGTCACGCAGCACGTCCAGCACCTCTACGAGAACCTGCGCCTCCGCGGCCACGACGTGCGGATCATCAGCAGCAGCCACGGCCTGCAGCGTGCCTCGGAAGGTGACGTGATCCGGGTGGGCAAGGGCTTCTCCATGCCGGCCAACGGCTCCGTGGGCACGATCACGATCTCACCGCGGTACGTCTCGCAGGTGCGCGCCGTCCTGGAGCGGGAGCGATTCGACCTGCTGCACTTCCACGAGCCGCTGGTCCCGTTCCTCTCGCCCATCGTGCTGCGTGAATCGAAGAGCGTGAACATCGCCACGTTCCATGCCTACAGTGGCTTCTCACCGGCCTACGAGCTGACCGGCCGTCTGCTGGGACCCATCGTCGCGCGGCTCCACGGCCGGGTCGCGGTGAGCGCGGCCGCCCGCCACTTCATCGACCGCTATTTCCCGGGCGACTACAAGGTGATCCCGAACGGGGTGGACATCGACTTCTACCAGCGGGCGGTGCCGGTCGCGCGCTGGCAGGACGGCAAGCGGAACATCCTCTTCGTGGGACGCCTCGAGGACCGCAAGGGCTTCATTCACCTCCTGAAGGCATACCGGATCCTGCGGAAGACCGGCTGCGACTGCCGGCTGCTTGTCGCCGGCGCTGGACCGCAGGAGCGCGAGGCGCGCCGGTATGTCATGACCAGGCGCCTGGGCGGGGTGGAGTTCCTCGGCCGCGTCAGCGACGAGGAGAAGGCGCAGCTGTTCAAGACCGCGGATGTGTACGTGTCGCCCGCCACGGGGCGGGAATCGTTCGGCATCGTGCTCCTCGAGGCCATGGCGGCGGGCGCCCCCATCGTGTGCAGCGACATCCACGGCTACAAGGGCGTGGTTCGCAGGGGTGAGCAGGCGCTGCTGGTTCCGCCCCGGAATCCGAAGGCGATCGCCGCCGCCACGATGCGGCTGTTCGCGGAACCGGACCTTCGGGCGCGGATGAGCGAAAGCGGGCGCCTGCGGGCGCAGGAATTCAGCTGGGAACGCGTGACCGCGAAGGTGGACGACTACTACGGCTTCGTGATCCGCCGCCTTGCGGCCGCCGGACAGCTGCCGGCCCATTTCCGGAGCGAGATCCCCATCTCGCCTCGCCCCGTCGTGACCATCGCCGAGGACGCCGCACCGACCCCCTGAACCGGGTCAGCGCCACACTGCCGACACGGCCGGCGCGTCGGCCATCGCGGGCTTCAGTGGGCCTCCCCTACGGGACGCCGCCGGCCGGTGCGCCGTCATCGCCTCGGACGGGCCTCGCGACGGGCCCGATTCGCCACACCCACGCCGCGTAGCCGATGACGACGCACGTCACCGCGAGCGCAGCGAGGAGGAGCGCAGGCTCAAGGGCGAAGAGCTTGAGCGAGGGCGCCGCGGGGTCCGTGTTCACGGGGAACTGGAACGGGTAGAGGTACGTGGGCAGCACGCCCTGGTAGGCATTGAACACGGAGGAGGGCAGCGGCAGGGCCGAGATATTCGGGTAGATCACGAGGAACACCGTGACGATGACGAACAAGGCGCCCGCCACGAACCGGCGGGCGTCCCGCGCGGCCAGCACGAACAGCGCGATCAGCCCAAGGGGAATGCCCAGCAGGACCGCGAGATACACCGACTGGAACCCGCGCGCCTCGAACACGATGCCCTGGCCGGCAACACGGTCGGCGATCGCGATCCCCATTCCGGCCAGGACGGCCGTCAGGCCGATCCGCCCGAGACCGCGCGGCACCCCGCCCCTGCCCCCGCCGCGCTCGCTGTGCAGGCCGCCGTCCTGCTCGTCGTCACCACGTCCGCCCGGGGAATTGAGCCGCAGCACCTGGTAGACCAGGGCGATCACGGCGATGCCCACGACAAGCACCAGCGCGGCAACGCGCGCCGTCACGACGAGGTCCCCGGGGTTGCCCACGCACGCCTGGGAACCCGGGTTGGCCGCCTCGACCCGGACGTAGGCGCAGAGCGGCCCCTTGCCGATCCACAGCAGTGCGGGCCCGACCACGGCAAGCGCGGCCGTGGATTTCGCGAGCAGCCACATCCGCTTCGAGGGGCCGTGCCACAGCTCGGCGAGGAAGTAGGCGAGGGCCAGGATGATGAACGGGAGGCTGGTGTAGTAGTGATACTGGAACGTGGCGCGGTCGATGCGAGACCACGGGAGCCACTGCCAGGCAAAACCAAGGACGATGACCGCGAGGGCCAGGCTGCGCCGCCTGTAGGCCTGCCATGCGCAGAAGACCATCGCCGGGATGCCCAGCCACCAGATCGCCAGGTTGCCGGCATCGTAGATGGCGGCTGACGTGCCGCCGGCGAATGACCCCTGGTAGAACCAGACCGGCTTGAAGTCGAAGGGCCACGCCCACCACGGTGACGAGGCCGCGTGCGAGGCGCGCAGGTTGTTGTGGTAGTCGTACATCGACTTCGTGAGGTCCATGAACGTCTGCCCGTGATTCCCCGAAGGCCACGTGTCCGTGAGCCGGTTGCCCAGCGCCACCCACGGCAGGTAGGAGATCGCGTAGACGGCAAGTGGCAGCACGATGAGCGACGCCGCCATCCAGGCGGCAGGAATGCCGAAGCCGCTGCCCAGTCGCAGCCAGCCCTCGGGCGCCGGTGATGCCGGTGTCATCCGTGCGGCGAACTCCGGCGGGATCGGTGGAGCGAGGGGGCCGAATCCCAGGCGTCCGGCCGCCCAGAATCCCAGGGCCACCAGCGCAGCCAGGGTCACGAGGCCGAGTCCGCCCGCCAGTGCCGTGACCTTGATGGGGCCCACGATCAGCCCCGCGTTGAGCTTGTCGAGCGGAATGGCGACGAGGACCACGAGCGTCCCCAGCGCGGCCGGCCCGCCGACCGCGAAGCGCACCTCCTCCGCCGACCAGGCGATGGGATGGAGGACCGAGACCAGGACCGCCGCCAGGGTCAGCCCGATCATCGCCAGCATGAACACGAGGTTGCCGCCGCTGGTGGCCCCGGCCGGCACGCTCAGGGCCATGTAGCCGAGGACCGTGGAGGCCCCGATCATCCCCAGCACGATCAGGAGCCGCCCCAGCGCGGACCGCGCAAGGATCAGGATCCCCATGCCGGCGATGGCATACAGGCCCACCCACTTCGAAGCCAGGGCCAGGCCCAGGAGAAGCCCGATGGTGGGCATGGCCAGCCAGAACGCCCAGCGTTTGATGATGGTTCGTGTCCAAAGCGCGGCGAAGAGCGTGTAGGCCGCCACGATGAAGAAGCCCACGTACACATCGTTCATGCCGATCCGCGACTGGACGAACGCCATCCCGTCGGCGAGGGTGAGGATCGCCACGAACACGGCCACGGACCGGCGGCGGAACAGGATCCGGGCGAGCAGGTAGAGGAGTCCGGCCGTGAGGGCGCCCAGGATCACGCCGGGCATCCGCCACGCAAAGGGGTTGCTCCCCACGTCCACGCTGGCCACCTTGCCGTCGGGCGAGAACGCGATCAGGTCCTGGCGGTCCTGGCTGGGGTAGAGCGGCTGCGCATCCACGGCCCAGGCGGACGGTTCGAACGGGAGCCGCGCGTCCGCGATGATCGAGTTGCCGTGGACTTCGATCGCGTAGATCGTTGGGGCCGATGCATCCGGGGTCCGGCCCAGGACGTGGACGAACGTCGTGGCTGGATCGAACGTCACTCGCTCCACCGGGCCCGGCGCGAGGAGCGTGGTCTCGACGTAGGCGCCCCGGCCGTTGTTGTCGTCGTTCCCCAGCCGGACCACGGGGATCTTGCGATCGGCGGCCGCGACATAGATCCGCGGCGCGTCCAGGCCGGTCACGTAGGCCGCCCCGGTGGCGCCTTCCACGGACAGCTGCTGGGTCACCACGCCGGTTGCCGGCACGAAGAACACGAGCCCGCTGCTGCCGACCGCAACAACCTGGGGCAGCGACTGGACCGTGACCCCGGTGAGCGTGCCCGAGGTCACCGCCTGGTCGAAGCTCGCGCGCGCAGACGCCGTGGGGGCAGGACCAAGGAGCACGGTTGCCGCTGTCTCGGACAGCCGCGACTCGATCTCGGCGGGGGTCTTCCCGAGCAGTTGGGCCAGCAGACTCGCGGCCGCCGTGCGGTCCGTGATGAGGGCCGGGTCCGCCACCACCTGCTGCGTGTTTCCTGCCTGGATCACGACGCGCAGTCCCGGGACGTGCGTGGTGGCAAGCTCGCTCGCCGTACCGGCTTCGAACGAGACGACGTCGTCGGCCGCGGTCGAGACGAGGACCTCCAGCCCGTTGGGCGGGATCAGGATGCCGCGGATCTCACGGCCCACGGACGCGAACGCCCCGGTGGGCGGACCGGTCGTCGGACTGCCCGGGCTCAACCGGAGCGTGTCCAGCCCGGAGGGTGTGTCCACGGACACAACCTCGCCCGAATCCGTGCCGATGTACAGGCGGTGCTGAGTTGGGTCGATCGCCAGCGCGGAGGCGCCCGGCGCCGCGATCGTGGCGATGAGCGCCCGCGAATCGAGGTCGTACGCCCGCACTTCCGATCCGGTGGCGACATAGAGCCGGTCCCCGGCACGGGTGCCGGGGAGGGCCGGGTTGTCCCAGCGCAGCTCGATCGCGGCGTCGCGAACCGGCGCGGAGAGGGCGCCCTGTGCCGTCACCTGGTTGTCGCCCAGTGCGGCGAGGCCGGCGGCCATCCCGTACTTGGCGAGGTGCGGGTGCGTGAACTCGTAGATGTCGTGCGGGATGCCGTAGCGCCAGAACTGCAGGAACTCCGCGGCCGTCCGAGCGTGGTACACCTCGTCGAAGTGCATGGAGTAGGGCTCCGCCAGTCGGAACGTGCGCAGGGTCAGGGCGGATACCACCACGACCACCAGCATCCAGGCGTCCAGGCGGTCCAGGCGCCCGCCGCGCTCGCCATGAAGCGACGCCGTCCGGTCGGCGCGAACGGGTCGGGCCAGGAAGCTCCGTCGCGCGGCGGCCAGCAGTCGCGAACCGGGGATGGCAGGCCACTCCGGCCGGGACGGCACGGACCCCTGGGGCGGCAGCATGACGGGAGCGGAGCGCGGGTGGCCCTGGGCGTCCCCGGCCGCGGCGTACTGGCCCACGGTCATGGCCGGGGACGGCGGGGCGTCAGGCCGGAGCCCGGGCACCTCGGCATCCCACGGGACTTCGTCGAAGACCTCCGGCGGGCCCGAGTCGCGATGGCCGATGGGCCCCATGTCGACGGCCTGGCTCGCGTCGATCTCGGCCGCGAGACTTATTCCCGCCGGACGGCGCAGCTGGCTGCCGACCCAGACGAAACCCGCGAGATGCACCAGTGCGACGACGGTGATCACGCTCGCCGTCCGGATGTCCTGCCCGATGCCGAGCCAGTCCGAGATGCGTGGATTACCCGGATAGAGCGTGGTCAGGACCACGTACGTGTTCAGGAAGTTCACCACCGACAGGACGGCATAGGCGATGCGCCAGCGACTGGAAACGGCCGCCAGGATCGCTCCGAGCGCAAAGAACGGGAACATGTAGCGCTCGTGGACGCGGGTCGGCAGGACAAAGAACGCCACGGCCAGCACGCTGAGTCCAACGAGGATGGTCAGGCGGTCCGGGCGGCGCGACACCAGCCAGCCAACGGCCAGGACGGCCGCAAAGAGGAGCGCGCTCCCGACCAGCACGGCCGGTACCGGCCCGAAGGCGAACCCGGTATCGCCCGGGTTGGGACCGCTGGCGTCCCGGATCCATTGCCCGTTCACGGCCAGGCCGTCGCCGTTCCGGGTGAGGAGTGCCCACGGGTTGTACGCGTTGACCGTCAGGTACGGGTATCCGCCGGCGGTCCGCGCGACCTGGATGGCCAGGTCGATGATCGACATCCGGAACGGCAGCGATAGCAGGACGGCGGTCGCCAGGCCCGCGGCCACGGAGGTCACGATCCGGATGGGACCGCGCTCCCTGGCGCCCCATTCCCTGAGGCTGCCGGCAAGCCCGCCCGCTCCCCCGGCACGTTGCCAGCGGCTGGGTTCGTCACCCGATGGCGCGAACAGGTAGCGCCGGATCAGCACCGCGGCGACGATGGGGACAAGGATTCCCAGCTGCGGCTTGATCACCGCGGCCACGGTCGCAAGGATCGCGGAGCGCTCGGGATGGTCGCGCCACAGCTCGCGGAGGCCCAGGAGCAGGAACACCACCCCGAACGCGTCCACCTGGCCCCATACCGTGCTGTCCAGCCAGCTGATGGGGCTGAACAGGAAGAAGGCCGCCCCGGCCAGCGCACGGCGCTTCGAGACGCCGAGGTCCAGGACCAGCCGGTAGATCAGCCAGCCGATCGCAAGATCCGCGAGAACGGATGGGAGCTTGATCAGGTCCGTGAACGTCCACGGGCCAATCTGCTGGATGCCGACCCGGTTGAGGAGCTCGTCCGCGAGGCCCACGAGCCACAGGACGTACAGGTAGCCAGGCGTGTAGTCGGCGAAGAACCCGCGCTGGTAGAACCCGGCGGGCCCCTGCTGGGCGAGGTTGTGGGCCCAGTACTCGAACGCGCCCAGGTCGATCTTGAAGCCAGACCCCGGGAGCAGGTATGCGATGATGAGCCGGAGGGCGAGCCCGGCCACGAGGAGCGTCCCGATCGCGCGGGCCGAGTCCCGCGCCCCGGTCGCCCCCTGGAACGCTCGCGCGTCCGGGCTGGGCTCACTCGGGGCGGGGCCGGTCAATGGGGCTCTCCGAGAGGAGCGCTGAGGAGGAGCCGAGTATAGCCGAGGGTCGCCATCCCAACGGTCGGCCCTCCCTTCTCGAGCCCATGACTGGTTCACCCCCGTTCGCCTTCGCCGACCCTGCGACGTCGCCGCGCGCCGCCGCCGATGACATCGCGGCGCCGCGTGGTCTGGCTGGTCACGATCGCCGCTGGGAGCGCGCCGTCGGCCTGCTGATTTCCGGCCTTGTCCTGCTCGTCTTCCTGGTCAGCAACCCGGCCCGGCACAACTTCTACGAGCATTTCACGTGGCAGGCGGCCGCCTGGCTGGAGGGCCAGACCGGCATCCGCTACCCCGTCTGCCCATCCTCCGGCGAGCCCATCTTCGAGGCGACAACCTGCCTGTGGGTGGCCGACCCGGGCCGGCCGTACAACGACTACTTCCTGGACGTGATGCCGGTGACGGGAGCAGATGGCCGGGAGACCGGGCGCGCGACCATCCCGTTCCCGCCCCTGCCGGCGCTCCTGCTCGTGCCGTTCGTCGCGCTCTGGGGCCTCAACTTCGACGCCCAGACCCTCGCCGCGCTCATCGGGGGCCTGGACGTGTGGATCGCGTGGTGGATGCTGGGCGCCCTCGCCCTCAGCCTGCGCATGCGGGCGGCGGTCACCCTGTTCTTCGGCCTGGGGACGGTCTTCTGGTACACGTCGATGCTGGGAACCACCTGGTATTTCGCGCATGTCGTGGCGGTGGGGCTGACCACACTCGCACTCGGGATTGCCCTGCGGGCGGACAGTTCCGCGGTTGCCGGAGCCGAGGGCACGCCGACTGCTGTCGGCCTGGCGGGTGCCTCCGAGGAGACTCGGACCACGAAGGCCGGCCTCGCGGTCGGGATTGTCCGGGCGATGCGCCATCGGCCGTGGACGCTCATCGACCCCCACCAGTTCCTGGCGGGCTTCATCCTCGGCCTCGCCTGCACTGCGCGGCTCACGGTGGTGTTCGGGCTGCCGTTCCTGGCCTTCGTCGGTGGAGGCGGCTCCATCCTGCGCCGGGGCTTCTCGGCAGGCCTCGGCGCGGCGCTGCCCATACTCGGGCTGGTGGCCTACAACGTCCTCACGACCGGCCACATCTTCCATCCCGCGTACGAGTACCTCTACCAGCGCGAGGCCGTGGGCTATCCCGCCCTGGGCTACAACCCTCGCTGGGCGATCGAGGACCTGCGCTACATCCCGCAGAACCTGGCACTCATGCTGACCGGCGGCCCGGACATCATGCCCGCCTGTCCTCCCGACGCAGTCCGCAGCTTCTTCTCCGATGTCTGCCCGATCGTGGCGCCCAAGCCGGTGGGGATGAGCCTGCTGCTGACGAGCCCGGCATTCCTCCTGGTGATCCCCGCGCTCCGACAGCTCCGGCGATCGCGCCTGGTCGCCGGAGCGGCGATCGCCGTGACCGCCATCGCCTTCGTCAACCTGATGCATTTCAGCCAGGGATGGGTCCAGTTCGGCTACCGGTTTTCGAACGATTTCGCGCCCTTCGCCCTCGTCCTCGTGACGCTCGGTTTGCACCGGCTGGGGCGGGTCGGTGCACTGGGCGCCGTCCTCATCGGCGCGTCGATCCTGGTCAACGCGTGGGGCGTGGCCTGGGGAGTGATCCAGGGATGGTGAGCAAATCGCGCGGGGATGACTCGGCAGCGAAGTCCCGCGGCCTCCTCGTCCCGCTGGCCCTCCTGGCGGGCTATGTCGCGTTCGCCCTCGCCCGCGTCGCACTCCTGCCTGGACTCGGTTTCTGGGATACCGGCGAGTTCCAGGTGGTCGGCCCGGTGCTGGGGACGGCCCACCCCACGGGCTACCCCGCGTACGTGCTGCTGGGCTGGCTCGCCTCGATCGTGCTGGCGCCGCTGGGCGACCCGGCGTTCCGGATGAACCTGCTGTCGGCGTTGCTGGTAGGTGGCGCCACCGCGATCACGGTGGTCCTCGCCCAGAATCTGACCGGGCGCGCCTGGATCTCGTTCGCCACGGGCCTCGTGATGGCAGCCGTGCCGGTCGTCTGGAACATTGGCACCCACGCCGACGCGCATGCCCTCCACGTGCTCCTCGTGCCGCTCCTGTTCGCCCTGCTCCTCGGCTGGGAGCGCCGGGTGCGCACCGCCATCGAGAGCGGCGGCGGCGGCCACTCTTCCATCGCCAGCCCCGGCGCGCGGTGGAGCCGCCTCATGACTGCACCCGGCGACCGGTGGCTTCTCGCGGCATCGCTGGTCTTTGGCGTGAGCCTGGCCAACCACACGCTCACGTTGCTGCTGGTCCCGGGCATCGGCCTGTACATGCTGGCCACGGACCCCGCGATCCTCCGGCGGCCGCGGCGGATTGCCGGTCTGGCGGCCGTGATCCTCGCGACGGCCGGCCTTCTGTACCTGGAGCTGCCGATCCGGGCCGGTGTGCTCCGAGCGCCACTCGTCTACGGCCACCCGGAGCGGCTGGACGGGTTTCTCTACGTCGTGTTCGCCGTCCAGTTCCTCGGGTCGCTGTACCAGCCGTTCGCCGACCTAGGGGACAAGGCCCTGGCGCTGGGGCGGATCGGGTCCGAGCAGCTGGGGCCCCTGGCAGCGCTCATCCCCGTTGCCTTCGTCGTGACGCTGAAGCGCGAACCGCGCTACGCCCTCATGACGGGCGTCTCGTTCCTCATCACCGTCTGGTTCGCTGCCTCCTACGTCAACGGCGAAATCCTGCGCTACTACCTTGGCCCGGCCGTCATCGTCCTCACCTGGCTCGCCCTGCTCGCGGCGGAGGTCGCGGACCGGGTGTCCGGCATGCTCGGTGCAGACCTGCGCCCGGGGCCCGAGGCAGGGACGTCCCCGCCGGTGAGACGGCGCCCGGCCCTGCTGGGGACGATC
>JANPDJ010000178.1:0-12500 GCA_031431395.1 Chloroflexota bacterium
ACGCCCGCCGAAATCGCGCTGTCCATCCTTGCCGAACTCGTCCAGGTCCGGCGCGGGAGGGCAGCCTTCGTGGCTGCTCCCGGACCCGCGACCCTCGCCGGCGGCGTCAGCGGGACGCTCCACGCACCGCCGGAGCCCATCGTGGACGACATCGTCCTCCTGGATCCGGTCTGCGGGATGACGGTGGATCGTCGCGAGGCACGGCACCTCGCCGAATACGAGGGCAAGATCTACGCGTTCTGCCAGATCAGCTGCCGGACGCGGTTCATCAAGGATCCCGCCGCCTATCTGCAATCATCCGTATCATCGACGGTGGGGTCGGCAAACCAGCAGGCCTGAGCGCGGCCCGTTCGCCCGACGCCGGCTGCCACCCGCCGCCGCGTCGCCCAGTCCGCTCAGGCACGTTCCCGGAGGTCCTCATGCAGTTCAGTGGCAGCGAAGAGATCGCCGCGCCGCGCCAGAAGGTGTGGGATTTCCTCATGGATCCCAACCAGGTCGGCAGTTGCGGACCGGGCGTGCAGTCCATCGAGATCGTCGACGAGGATCATTTCAACGCGCGCGCCAAGGTGGGCGTCGGCTTCATCACGGCTACCTTCAACGTGCGCATGGCGTTCCTGGAGCGCGTGCCACTGGAGCGCGCGCGCATCGAGGCGCGCGGCCAGGCGCCGGGTTCGGCAGTGGATGCGATCGGCGAGATGTCCCTGTCCGATGGCGTCGACGGCGGTACGAAGATGGAGTGGTCCGCCAACGTGAACATCAGTGGGACCATCGCGAGCGTGGGCGCCCGCCTGATCGAGGGCACGTCCCGCAAGCTGATCGGCCAGACCTTCGGTTGCATCAAGACGAAGATCGAGGCCTAGGTTCCGAGCGGCGTCGGCGACGCGAAGGGGCTGGCCAACCGCCCGTGGAACTGCTGCATTCGGTCGTGGGTCCGGCCTCCACGAACGTCTACGTCCTGGGTGACGAAGCGTCCCGCGAGGCGATCGCGATCGACACCGCACGGCCCTGCGTCCCGTGGATCACGGAGAGGCTGCTTGCCCGCGGCTGGACGCTGAAACTGATCGTCTCGACGCACGGGCACTGGGACCACATCGGGGACAACGCGGCGCTGCAGGCGTGGACGGCCGAACAGGTGGGCCGGCTCGCCACGCAGCGCGCCGGGAACCTCGGCGCGAACCCGGCCCTCGGGGGGCACCACGACGCGAAGCTGGCGGCGGACATCGGCGACCATCAACGCGGCGGCCTCTCCGCGCTTTCGGGCGCCGGCAACCCCCCGCACGCCGCTCAGATCGCCGTGCATCCGCTCGATCGCGAACGTCTCATCCATCCGCAGCAGCTCTTCGCGCCGTTCGACATCCCGCCCTCCGTCCCGGCCGTGGACCTGGCAGAGGGCGGCCGGATCCGCTTCGGGTCCATCGATCTGGAGGTGTTGCACACGCCCGGCCATACCGAAGGGTCGGTCTGCCTGTTCGCCCGCGAGGCAGGCCTGCTGCTCAGCGGTGACACGCTCTTTGCCGGGGGATGGGGTCGGGTGGATCTCCCTGGGGGATCGCCGGAGCAGATGGTCCAGTCCATCGGCCGGCTTCGCCGTCTCGACTCCGGGTTGCGGGTCCTGCCCGGACACGGGAGGACGACCACCATCGGCCGCGAGCAGGCGTGGATGGACCTCGTCGCGGAGCAGGGCCGCCTCTTCGCGTAGCCGGATCGGCACATCGCGTGCAAGGGTCCGCGAGCGGGCTTCCGAATTTCGGCTCCGGTGGCCCTTCGCAACTCCGTTTCCGTCACCCAGTCGTGGGGCGACTGTTCGGCGCCCGACCACCACCCGGGGACACGTCACGGGGTGTCGGACACGCACAAATCGGCCACGCGGCCGGCGGAACGGGCGTCAAACTGGCGCGTACCAGTCGCCCCGTGGGTAAGTGGGGCCGCAACACCGCCCCGAGCCCAATTACACTCACCCCGTGACTGGGTGACGGCCGCCGGGCCACTTCGGCCTGGGACCCGCGGGTACCCGCCAGTCGCGTCATCGATCCTTCCCGTACTTGCGGTCGGTCTGCTGGTTGGCGGAGCGGACGATGGCACGCCACTTCGAGCGGTTGGCCACGCGCGCCCCGCGCACCGTGGCGACCGAGGCGCGTTCGGCCTCCCGGGTCAGCTTGAGGTGGCTGGCGAGCCTGTCGGGGTCGAGCCGGCCCTCGTCGACGGCTGCCCGAATGGCGCAGCCCGGCTCGTTCTCGTGGCTGCAGTTCGTGAAGCGGCAGGTCGCCGCCAGTTCGTCGATGTCGGCGAACACCCGGTCCAGGCCGGCATCGATGTCGGCATCCGTGAGGCCGATACCGCGCAGCCCCGGCGTATCGATCACCAGCCAGCCGCCCGGCAAGGTGATCAGTTCGCGTCCGGTAGTGGTGTGGCGGCCGCGGTCGTCTTCGGCCCGGATCTCGGCAACGGCCTGGCGGGTTCGGCCCGCGAGCGTATTGATGAGCGTGGACTTGCCCACGCCCGAGGACCCCAGGAAGACGGCGGTGCGTGCCGGCGCGAGATGCGACCGGACGTCGTCGAGACCCTGGCCCAGTGGGATGCTCACGGCGAGCACCGGTGCCCCGGCGGCGATCAGGCGCACCTCGGCGAGCCGCTGGTCGAGGTCGCCAGCGAGGTCGGCCTTGCTGAGGAGCACGACGGGCTGCGCGCCGCTCGACCAGACCACGGTGAGGTAGCGCTCCAGCCGCCGCAGGTTGAAGTCCCGGTTCAGCGACATCACGAGGAACGCGAGGTCCACGTTGGCGGCCAGAAGCTGCTCACCGCCACCCGGGTCCAGCCGGCGGAACACCGACCGGCGGGCGAGGACCGCCTGGATCGCCCGTCCGGAGAGCACCACCCAATCGCCCACTACGGGCATGTCGGACCGGTCGAGGGCTTCGTAGCGCATCTTCCCCGAGACTTCGGCCGCGACTTCACCCCCGGACGTCGCAACCCTGAAGCCGCCGCGGTACTCCCCGAGGACACGCCCGGGCACAAGGTCCCGACCGGTGGACGCCGCGAACGACCGTTCGAACGAGTCGTCCCACCCGAACGCCGTCGCCCAGGCGGCGCTCTCCCGTGGTGGAGACTCCTCGTCGTTCGATGGCGCGGAAGGGGTCACCGAGGCTAGCCCACCCGCTTCAGCTTTCCGGTGCGCTTCGCATATCGCTCCGCGCGCCCGAATGCCCACAGCCCAAGGGGGATCAGCACGATTGCCATGACGACGAGCGGCCAGAAGTCGCCCCACATGTCGCCGATGCCGCGCGAATCGATGAGGGCGCCGCGGACGGCGTCCAGCACATAGGTAGCCGGCGAGAAATGTGAGAGCACCTGCATCCAGTCTGGCAGGATCGTGACGGGGTAATAGACACCGCTGATCAGCAGGAGCACGGACTGGATCACGAACGTCATCTGCGATCCGCGCTCAACGTACAGCAGCGGCAGGATCGCGGCCACCATGCCGATCCCGACGAAGCTGAACGAGCCGAGCAGCATGAAGAAGGCCGCGGCGGGCAGGTTCGCCCGGCCAAGGTCGAGTTGCGGGAAGAACAGCACCATCACCGCCAGGATCGCGGCCGTGTGGATCAGGCCGTACACCACGGCATACAGGGTGGAGCCCAGCAGCTGGGTGGCCCGGCGGACGGGCGCCATCATCGTGTACTCGAGGGTGCCCTCCCAGCGTTCCACCGCGATGGTGTCGGCGATCCAGCTGAAAACCACCGAGAGGTAGTTCCAGAAGATCGCCCCGATCACGAGCGACAGGAGCAGCCGCGTATCGCCCAGCGACGCGCCGATCAGCGAGACCGACAGGGCGCCGGCCACCGAGTAGACGAGGAATGCGACTTCCCAGCCCCAGTAGCGGCGGGTCAGGAAGAAGTTGCGTTCGATGAAGGCGTAACTGGCACGGATCTCGTGCGTGAGAGCGGTCACGGGAGGGGTCTCCGAATCGGGGATTGGCGGCCGGCTGGCCGGTTCGGCCGGCGGGCAGCAAGGAGAGCGGGGGCTCGGTCGGTCCGGCCGGCGCCGTGCGTGAGCGTGCTCATTCGCCGTCGGGCGGCGATTCGTCGCCCTCGATGTCGTCATCCAGCGACTTGCCGGTGTACGTCATGAACACGGCCTCGAGCGTGGGCAGCTGCCCGTGATCGCGGGCGACCATGCGCTTGAGTTCGTCCGGTTCTGCTTCTGCCACGACCCGGCCGTTGTTGAGGATCGAGATCCGCTGGCAGAGGCGTTCGGCCTCGGCCAGGTCATGGGTCGTCAGCACGATGGAGGCGTCGTGCGTCGCCACGAGCTCTTCGATGAAGGTCTGAACGTCGAGCTTGCTGCGCGGGTCCAGGCCGGTGGTGGGTTCGTCGAGGAGGAGCAGCGACGGGCTTGTGAGGAGCGCCCGCGCGATCGCCACCTTCTGCTGCATGCCCCGGCTCATCTGCTCGATGGGCCGGTTGATGCGCTTCTGCGAGATGCCCAGCCGTTCCAGCGTCCGGACTGCCGCGTCGTGACTCGCCTTCGGATCCAGGCCGTAGAGCCGGGCCGCGAACGAGAGGTTCTCCATGGGAGAGAGCTTCTTGAAGAAGGCCGCGTCCACGCTGACCCGGTTGATGAGCCGCTTGACGGCCATCTCCTCGCGGACCAGGTCGTGACCGAAGATCTCGATCCGGCCCGTGTCGAGCGTCAGCAGTCCGCAGATCAGCCGGATCAGCGTGGATTTGCCGCTGCCGTTGGCCCCCAGGATCCCGTGGATGTCGCCGCGCTCGAGGCGCAGTGACACCTGGCTGATCGCCACGACCGGATTGCGCTTCCGGCCGACCATGAACCGCTTGGTCACGTTCTCGATCAGCAGTGCCGGGGGTCCGCTGCGGTCGCGCGGAAGATCCGGGCCTGCGTGGTCCGGCGCAAGACCGGTCCAGCGCGCGATCGGTGCCGGCGGTGATGTCTGTGCTGTGGTCACTGGTTGATGCTCCGTTGGTGGCGGTCAGGCCGTTGGGCTCCGGCCGGTTGCCAGAAATCGCCACGGGTCGGCGGCCGGGTCGTCGCGGTGACGTCGGAAGGGGCCTGCGGCTCGCATGTCGTGCCCCATGGTGCGGGACACAAAAAAGGCCGGGGCCCGACACTGGCCCACGGCTCGTGGTTCGCTCGTCCGGCGGTCGTGCCGCCAGGGGCTAGCTCGAGATGGGCGCAGTCCGTCCGCTGACGGCAGCCGCGATGGGTGCCGCGTTGCGGATCCTTGCGAGGTCTGTCATCTGGCTGGACCTCCGTGCGCCTGACGAGAGCGGCCGAGCGGCCGTGAGCGCGGACCATACGCCGCCGAGTCGTGGGGTGTCAACATGCCGGCCTCGGCGATACATGCCGGCCTCGACATCCCGGCCCGCGGCGGCGGTGGCCGCGCCCGTCAGGGGACGATGACTTCGTTCGAGCTGCGGGGCCGGCTGTCCTGTAGGGCTGACCCGACCCGTGTCACCTAGTTGTGGCGTGACTGGTACGCGCCAGTTTGCAGCCTGGAACAGTACCCTGACCCTCCGTTCACGCACGTTCTTTGACGCAGACCCGCGATCCGAGGGTGCTTCGGGCGGCTACCAGTCGCCTGATGGGTAAGTGACGCCCGATTCTTCGATTGGGGCCGTCAGTATTCGCCCGGTGCATACGTGACGAAACGCCGGGCGTCCCAAGGCTGGCTCGGACACCACCGGCCGGGAATTGGGAGCCAGAAGGAGGCCGGCCGACGAGGGAGGACCGGCCCGGCAGAACGCGGGCCGAGGCCGACCAGGGAGTGACCCCCGTCGGCCTGGCCGCCCGTCGTTCAGGGTGCAGTGGGTGCGGCGCCCGCCTTCGGCTCCCGGACGCAGCGAATCAGCGTGGCCGTGTAGGAGCCGTCGTCGTTCTTGCGCCCGAAGACCATCGCCCGCGAGCCATCCGCGAGGTCGCTGTAGGGGACCGTCGTGCCGTCCTCGCGCACCACGGTGGACGCGTCCACGGTGAACGTCTGCGTCGAGCCGTTGGGCAGTGTCACGGTCACGCTTGTCGGAGAGACATCAAGGGACCCGCGCACGTACAGGAACGTGCGGATGCCGTCCTGGCCGGTGGCGATGACGTCGAGGCGGAAGTTGCGGAGCGCGACCCGGCGCAGCGCACCGCCGCCGAGGTCGAGGCCTCCCAGGGCCGCTGCGGCCACGCTGTCACGCGCGCCCCGCGCGGCCGGGACGCCCAGCTGCCCGGCCGGAACGGATGCGGCCCCGGAGGAACCAACCCCGGAGATACCAACCCCGGAGATACCAACCCCGGAGGTACCAACCGCGGAGGTGCCGGCCGCGCTGACGACGCCGACCGCGAGCACGCCGACCAGCATGCCGATCGCGACGCCGGCGAACATCCGGCTTCCCGGAACATGGATTGTGGGGATCTTCATCTCTGCTCTCCTTGCGACGCGGCTTCGGTGATCGGCCGGCGAAGGAGCCGGTCGTCCGCGTCGGAACCTCCGTCAGGTTCGCGCGACCGGCGTGGGGGTTCGACGAATCCGGGCACCGCTTCTGTAAGCCGCGTGCAAGACGGGAGAGGCCGGGTCGGGGACCGCAGCCACGGGCGGTCCGCAGGCGGCCGCAGTCACGCACGACCAGCCCGCGAGTTACGTGCCGCGGATCAGCCGCCGATGTCCGCCCGCTCTGTCGCGACCGCGGCGACGACCATCGCCCCGACCAGCCAGGCCACGACGACCACGATGGCCGCGCCGGGATCCAGGCGCGCGATCGTGCCGCCTCCGAACCCGCCGCCACCGTTCGCCGTCTCGATCACGGCATTCGCCGCGTTGAACGGAAGGAACTTGATGATGTCCGGCAGGAACAGCGTGGCGAACGATTCGCCGAAGTAGATCGCGATGCCCGCGCCGATGCCCGCCAGCTGGCTGCGCGCGATCGTCGCGATGGCGAAGCCCAGGGCTGCCTCCTCCGTGATCGCGAGCCAGCTGCGCGCCAGCTTCTCCGGCAGTGCCGAGAGCGTCGCGCTGTCGCTGATCCCGGTCGTCGGAAGGCCCGCCAGCCCGGCGCCAACCGCGGCAACGCCAACGCCGACCACAAATGCGATGAGCATTCCCACGCCCGTCAGCACCGCCACCGCGGCGAACGTCGCGATCATGTATCGGACCCGGCCCTCACCGCGCGCCACGGCGTTCTTGAGGGTTCCCCACGTCCATTCGGAGCCGGCAATCGCCGCACCATAGATCACGGCCAGGAGTCCGCCCAGGCCCAGGATGAAGGACAGGACAGAGGCATAGGCGCCCGGGAACCGCAGGATCTCCAGCGCCCGCTCGCCACCCGGTTGGGAGCGCATCTGGCCGGAGGATGCGCCGATCGCCAGGAAGATCAGCGTGATCAGGGCGAGCAGGATGCCCAGCGTGACCCAGGTGGCCGGCCGCGGCAGCAGCTTCAGCAGGCCCGCACGGAAGACCCTCACGCAGCACCCCCGACCGCGCCCGGCCCAATGGCGTTGTCGCCCGTGAGTTCCAGGAACAGGGACTCGAGATCCGTCCCGGACTCGAGGCTGGACGCGTACACGCCCGCCCCGGCCAGTGCCCGGTTCAGGTCGGCGGAGCGGGCAGGGGCGATGCGCACGGTCAGGAGCGCCGAACCGTTGCCCGCATCCACGCGAACGCTCCCGGGACCGGCGAGTGCCTCCGCGGCCGTCACGGCAGTGGCGGTGTCGCCCGTCGGCACCCGTGCGCGCACCTGTCCTTGACCGGCCAGCAACTCCCCGATTGGCCCCTCTCGCACCAGGCGCCCCTGGTTGATGATCCCCACCACGTCGGCCAGCTGCTGGATTTCCGACAGGAGATGACTCGAGACGAAGACGGTCTTGCCCAAGGCGGCAAGGTTCCGGAGCGTGTCCCGCATCGCCACGATGCCGGCCGGATCCAGCCCGTTGGCCGGTTCGTCCAGGAGCAGCAGAGTGGGATCGCTGAGCAGAGCTCCCGCGATCCCCAGGCGCTGCTTCATGCCCAGCGAATAGCGCGACACCTTGTCGCCGGCCCGATCGCCCAGGCCCACGAGGTCCAGCAGTTCATCGATGCGGTGCGGCCGCGTTGGCGCCCCCGCGGCGGCCAGCGCGTGCAGGTTCTGACGGCCCGTCAGGTACGGGTAGAACGCCGGCGACTCGATCAGCGCCCCCACGTCGAAGAGCAGCCGGCGGTGCCCCCGGACGAACGGCCGGCCCAGCAGCTCGACGGAGCCGGCGTCGGCGTGGATCAGGCCGGTGAGGATGCGCATCGTGGTGGTCTTGCCCGCGCCGTTGGGCCCCAGGAAGCCGTAGACGACGCCGGGCGGCACGGACAAGTCGAGGCCGGCAAGGGCCGTGCGCGATCCGAAGCGCTTCACGAGACCGCGCGTGGCAAGGGCAAGGCCGGCGCCGCCTGGCTGGGCCTGCGTCATGACTGCCTGCATCGAGGCTGCTTCTGCCCCGGTGTTGCGGGGTCCTTCCGGTTCACGACGCCAGTATGCCCGTATGAGGGGGTGGGTCGTTTGACGCTGTCCCGAGCCCGCGCGTACGCTCCAGTGACGGTGTCGAACCCGAGTCCCTCCGAACCTCTCACTTCCGGTCTCACGGATTCCCGGGTGAGTTCGCATGCCGCGGCCGGGGAGGACCTGTCCGTGGTGCAGCTGATCCGCGCCGGTACGCTGGACGCAAAGCTCGCCGCGCTCGTCTGGCTGATGCTGGAGGCGCGCGTGCCGCTCGTCGTGGCCGCGGCCCCCGGGCTCGCGGGCAAGGCCGCGGTCCTTTTGGCTCTGCTGGAGTTCCTGCCCCCGTCGGCCGCGATCCGCTACCTCGACGGACATGCCGAAGCGTTCGCGTGGTTGCCGGAGGCAATCCGCCTGGGCTGGCGGGCATCCGGGACCGGACACCGCGACCGCAACGACCAGGCGCCGGCGACGGCCGACCGGATCTCGCCGGCGACGGCCGACAGGATCTCGCCGGCGGCGGCCGACCGGATCTCGCCGGCGACGGGTTTCCTCGTCGCGGCCGATCTGGCTCCCCACGAGCCGCGGTCCACCTGGGGCGAGCAGGCCCGAATCGCCATTCGCGCCCTGTCGATCGGCTACGGGCTGGGCGCCACCATCGACGCCGACTCACTGGAGGAGCTGTTCGATCAACTCCAGGCGCCGGACGTCTCGCCGACGACCGATGAGCTGTCGCACCTGGGCATCGTGCTGATCCTTCGCGCCTTCCCCGACCAGCATGGCGCCGCCGTCCGGCGGATTGCCGCGGCCCACTACATCCGGCCTGTTGCGCGCGACTCGGGCGGTCACGTCCAGCGCCTCCGGCCAGCCGTGCTGGCCACCTGGGACGAGGGCCGCGAGGCGTTCGAGCATTTCGCGTGGGGCGTCACGCCGGAACTCGCGATGCGCGTGGGTCGCCGGGCAGGCGATTTCGAGGCAGAGCTGGAACGCCGCAGGGACGTCCTCGTTGCGCTCTCGGCGGCCGGCGTCGAATCCGTCACTGACGTCCGGGCGGCCATTGACGGCTACCGCCTGTCGCCCGCAACCCATCGCCACTGACCGTGGCTCGCACGTCATGTCCACGAGGAATTGCATGAAGTCATCCGCGTCACCCACGCCCGCCGCGCGACCGTCCACCCTGGGCCAGCTCCGCGCGTCCGGGTACCGCTCGCGCACAGTCAAGGAGGAACTGCGGACCAACCTCCTGGGGAAGCTGGCTGCCGGCGACGACATCTTCCCGGGCGTCGTGGGCTTTGCGGATTCCGTGCTGCCGGCCGTGGAGAACGCGATCCTTGCTGGGCAGGATCTCGTCTTCCTGGGGGAGCGCGGCCAGGCGAAGACGCGAATGGCGCGGCTGCTCGTGGGCCTGCTCGACGAGGTCATCCCGGTCGTGGCGGGCGGCGAGCTCAACGACGATCCCCTGGCGCCGATCTCACCCTCCGGCCGCGCGATCGTGGCGGAGAACGGCGACGAGACCCCCATCGCGTGGCTGCCGAGGGATCGGCGATACGGGGAGAAGCTGGCCACCCCGGACATCACGATCGCCGACCTGATCGGCGAGGTGGATCCCGTCCGGGTTGCCGAGGGCCGCTACCTGTCCGATGAGCTCACGATCCATTTCGGGCTCATCCCGCACTGCAATCGCGGCATCTTCGCGATGAACGAACTGCCGGACCTGGCCGAGCGGATCCAGGTGGGCCTGCTGAATATCCTCGAAGAGCGCGACGTCCAGATTCGCGGGTTCACCATCCGCCTCCCGCTGGATCTGTTCGTCGTGGCGAGCGCCAACCCCGAGGACTATACGAGCCGCGGGCGGATCATCACGCCACTCAAGGACCGGCTGGGCTCACAGATCCGCACGCACTACCCGCGAACACTGGAACACGAGATCGCGATCATGGAACAGGAGCAGCTCCGTTTCCCGGACGACGACGAGACGCCGCGGATGGTGGTTCCGGGGTTCATGGCGGAGCTGCTGGCCGAGTTGACGCACCTCGCCCGCAAGGCCCCAGAGATCAGCCAGCGCTCCGGCGTGTCGGTGCGGGTCTCCGTCGCGAACCTCGAGGTCCTGCGCGCCGCCGCGCTCAAGCGGGGCGTGCGGCTCCGCGAGACGTCGGCCGCGCCCCGGGTCTCGGACCTGGGTGCAGTGATCGCGTCCACGGCCGGCAAGATCGAGATCGAATCCGTCGGCGACGAATCACCCGAGGAGCGCATCGTGGAGCGCCTGATCACGAAGGCGCTGTTCACGACGTTCAATCGCCGGGTGGACATCGACGCGCTCGAGGGCGTGGTGGAAGCATTCGAGAGCGGCCTCGTCATGGAGACAGGCGACGGGGTGTCCTCGAGGACCTACGTCCGCTGGATGCACGAGGTCCCCGGGCTGGGCGAAGCCGTGCGCCGGCTGACCTCCACGGACGGCCCCGAAGCCGCAGAATCACCGGCAGTGGTGGCATCGGCAGTCGAGTTCCTCCTGGAGGGTCTGCACCTGCAGCGGCGCCTGAACAAGGACCGGGCAGCAAGAGGCGCGCTCTACCGGCGTTGACGCGCGGCGCCGGTCGCGGCGCGGACGATGAATGGGGGAGGGGATCCATGACCGCGACTGCGGTCGTCCAGGGCACAGTTGCGGGCCGGCAACGCGCTGAGCGGATCACGCTGGCCGCGTTCCTGCTTCTCGTGGGACTCGGGGGCGTGGGCCCGGTCTTCATCCGGATCCTGATCCGGGAGATGCCGCCGATGTGGGCCGGGGCCGTCAGGTTCGGGGTGGCGGCCGTGATTCTGCTCGTGGTCGTCCGGCTGCGGGGGATTTCGCTCCCGCGAGGTCGAGCGCTGCTGGGCACGGTGCTGTTCGGCGCGCTGGGGCTCGGGCTGTCAACCGCACTGATCTATCGAGGCCTGGTGGACACCCCGGCCGGCGTGAGCCAGGTGATCCTGGCGCTCGTGCCCCTCGAGACGTTCATCTTCGCGGTGGTGCTCCGGCTGGAGCGGTTCCGCTGGGCCGGCCTGACGGGCGCCGCGATCGCGGTGGCAGGTGTGGGCATCGTGTTCGGCGACCAGCTGCGAGCGAACGTGCCGCTCACCGGGCTGCTCGCCATCCTCGCGGCCGGTTTCTCCATCTCGGCCACAACGGTGGTGCTGAAGTGGTTTCCGGCCTCCAGCCCGTGGTCGGCGTCATCGGTGGCCCTGCCGATTGGTGCTGTCATGTTCATGGCTGCCTCGCTGGCGTTCGGGGAGACCCATTCCATGCCAACCTCAACGGCTGCCTGGCTGGCCCTGGGCTGGTTGACGGTCGTGGGGACGGTGGGCCTCATGTCGCTGTTCCTCTTCGTCATCAGCCGGGTGTCTGCCTCGGCATCGTCGTACCAGTTCCTCCTGATGCCGCTCGTGACCGTGGCGGCGTCCGCGATCATCGCCGGCGAGCAGATCTCCGTCCCGTTTGTCGTTGGGGCCGCGGTTGTCCTCCTGGGCGTGTACGTGGGCATCATCCGGAACTCGGGCCGGGGCCCGACCGCGGTCGCGACGTCGTCGGTCGGAGACGGGGTGGTGGCGGTCGCGCCGACGCCGGCGGATTAGCCCGCTCGTGGTCGGGTGACGGCGGCCGATCGCGGCCCGATCGCGGCCGTCACGGTTCCGGGAAGCGCGCCAACCGAGGCGCTTGGGTCGGCCTGTGCAATGATGCGGCGTGGCGTTCTACACACCGGATCGTGACGACGTTCGGGCGGCATCGCAGACGCTCGGCGACCGTGAGCAGCTGCTGCTGCCGGACGCACGGTTCTCGCGCTGGGACGGAAGCCAGACCGTCCCGGACCTGGATGCTGATGAGATCCTGGACGCGCTCGCGGACGACCTGATGAGCGAGGGCGACGTCGAAGCGGCACTGCGGCGCCTGATGGAGCGCGGCTGGCGATCCGGCGATCCGACCCGGCAGGATCTGGCTGGCCTCCAGGACCTCATGCAGCGCCTCCAGGAGCGGCGGCGCGAGTTGCTCCAGCGCTACAACCTGGG
>JANPDJ010000179.1:0-8582 GCA_031431395.1 Chloroflexota bacterium
GCTACATCCTGCCCGGCCTCGGCGATGCCGGGGACCGGCAGTTCGGGACCGGGCGGAGCGGGTAGGCGGCGGCGGGTAGGCGGCGGCGGGTGGTAGCGAGCAACCAGAAGGGCCGGCCCGGCCACCAGCCAGAAGCCGAAGGGTAGGCCCGAAGCCGATGGTCCCCTGGTTCCCCCAGTCAAGTCACCGGGCGGGCGGCTGTAACCGGGCGGGCGGCGCCATCGGGCTGCCGCGGGTTCACCCTGTCGTGCTGGGGCTGGGATCCGCAATCCCGAACCGCCGCGATGGCTCCAGGCTGCTGCTGCGCGTCCCCGCACGTGCGCGCTGGCCGCGCGGGTCCCCTCGTCGCGTACGGCCGAGGACGGCCGTCCGAGTGGCGTTCTCGTCAGTCAGTCGCGGCACGACTGGACGACGCCCGGCCGTCACCTGTCAGCCTGTCCAGAGAGCCCATTCACGCTCAGCGGACACTGCGCCAACGGGCGTTGCGACGCTGGCTGGCACGTACCAGTCGCCACAGGACTGAGTGACTCCCGATCTTGCCGCCGAGCTCGTTTGTAATCGCCCGCTGACTACCTGACGGGGAATCGGGCGCCGACACGAGATTGCCGTCGCCGCTTGACTAGTACGCGCCGTTCGCGCGCTGGCAGTCCCGCGCGCTGGCCCAGGGCACGCGGCCGCGCCACTTCGCCCACGGTCACGCGAGGCCCTCGGCACGGGCCCTGGCCGTCGCGGGGACGGTGGGTCCGCGCGAGGCGGGGTCGTCGTCGTTCTCCCCCTCGCGCAGTGCCGCGCGGACCTCCGTGACGAGACGGAAGTACTGCTCGGTCTCGCGTGTCTCCACGGTCCGCGGCGGGGGCAGGTCGATCTCGACGATCTTCGTGATCCGCCCGGGTCGCGGCGACAGGATCACGACGCGCGTGGACAGGAACACGGCCTCGGGGATCGAATGCGTCACGAAGACGATCGTCGTGGCCAGCCGGCGCCAGAGGCTCATGACCTCCAGGTTGAGGCGCTCGCGCGTCATCTCGTCGAGGGCCCCGAACGGCTCGTCCATGAGGAGCAGCCGGGGGTCGAACGCGAGCGCCCGGGCAATCGCCACGCGCTGCTGCATCCCGCCCGACAACTGCCAGGGGTAGCGGCCGGCGAACTCGCGAAGCTCCACGAGGTCCAGCAGGGCATTCGCCCGACGGACGCGCTCCGCCGCCGCGAACCCCATGATCTCTAGCGGCAGCTGGACGTTCTTCTCCACCGTCCGCCAATCCATCAGCACGGGCGCCTGGAACACCATCCCGTAGTCGCGGTCCAGGCGGGCCTGCCTGGCGGGCTTGCCGTTGACGCGGACGTCGCCGGCGGTGGGTGCCGTCAGATCGCCGATGAGGCGGAGCAGCGTGGACTTGCCACAGCCGGACGGGCCGATGAGGGAGACGAACTCACCGGGTCCGATCGTGAGATCGATCGCCGCTAGGGCGAGTACCCCGCCGGGCGCCGGCCCGTATCGCTTGGACGCACCCGCGATCTCCACGACTGGGCCGCCGCCCGCGATGGCGCCGCTGCCGGTCGGAGTCGGACTCAGCTCCGTCATGGGCCCCCTTCGCGGGCCGATGGCGCCCTCGTCGGTCAGGCCCGGACCGCGTGGTCTGTGATGTCGAGCGCCCGGTCGATGATCTCGAAGCCCTCGCGCATCTCGTCCTCGCTGATCACGAGGGGCGGATTCGTGAAGAAGTAGTTCCAGCGGACCATCGTGTACAGCCCGCTTTCCCGGAACGCCCGCGTGAGCGCCGCCATCTCTTCCGAGGTGCCGTTGTACGGCGTGAGCGGCGTGAATGGGTCCCGGCTGCGGACGAGTTCCACGATGCCGAACAGGCCGATGTTGCGGATCGCGCCGACGGAGGGATGGCGCTCCCGCAGGCCCTCCATGTGCGTCCGCATCAACTTGCCCATCCGGTCCGCGCGCACGATGAGGTCCTCGTCCTCGTACACCGAGATCGTGGCCAGGGCGGTCGCGCACGCCAGCGGATGGGAGTTGTACGTGAGGCCGCCGAAGAAGACGTGGTCCTGGAAGTGCCGCCCGATGTCGTGCCGCATGCCCACGGCCCCAAGCTGGACATAGGCAGCCGTCAGGCCCTTGGCCATCGTGATGATGTCCGGCACGACGCCCCAGTGGTCCACCCCAAACCAGCGGCCCGTCCGTCCGAAGCCGGCCATGACCTCGTCAACGATCATCAGGATGCCGTGGCGATCGCAGATCTCGCGGAGGCCCTGCATGTACCCATCGGGCGGGATGAGGATGCCGTTCGTCCCGACGATGCTCTCGACGATGATCCCGGCGATCGTCTGCGGCCCTTCGTAGCGCACGACATCCTCGATGTCCTGCAGTGCGACCCCGACCGGCTCGGGATCGCGCCGGCCCCACTTGTGGAAGTCGGGGAAGTGGACGACGCCGGCCATCCCGGGCTCCGCCTGCCAGCGCCGCGGGTCGCCGGTCAGGGTGATCGCGCCGGCGGTGCCGCCGTGGTAGGAGCGGTATCGGGCGAGGATCTTCTGGCGGCCCGTGTACATCCGCGCGATCTTGACGGCGTTCTCGTTCGCCTCGGCGCCGCCGTTCGTGAAGAAGAACGTGTCGATGTCGCCGGGCGTGATCTCCGCGAGCTTGGCGCCCAGCCGGGCACGCGGCTCCGTGGCCATGAACGGGTTGGCATACGCAAGCGTGGCCGCCTGCTCCTGGATCGCCGCGATGACGCGGGGGTGCCCATGGCCGATGTTCGTGCACATCAGCTGGCTGTTGAAGTCCAGGTACCGCTTGCCCTCCGGCGTCCAGAAGTAGCAGCCTTTGGCACCGGCGACGGGAATTGGATCCACCTTCGCCTGGGCCGACCATTCGAAGATCGTGTGCTTCTTCGTCAGCGCGACGATCTCATCGCCGGTCATCGTGCCGAGCGCCGTGGTGGTCCCCATCGGTTCTCCTCAGGTCTAGGTCAGGGCCGGCCTCGATCAGCAACCCGGCCTCCGCATTGGCGATCCCATTGTGCGTCCGTCGCGACGACACGACGGCGGAATCAGTCGAGATTGTCCGTCATTCAAGCAGATAGCCGGCCTCAGGACCAGCCCGTCGCGCGGACGGGCCGGGCGCCTGGCGGAGGCCGGGCGGGCCGGTGCAGGTACGCACCGCAATATCGCCCGGAACGCATGCCTGTCCGGAGTTGATGACGACCTTCCGATCGCCGGGCCGCGCCGGGAGATCACCTTTCGCGGCTCCTCTGGCGGGCGTCCTGTATCGTGGGGGTCGGGGTTGCGGACCTGAGCGCGCCGCGCGTGGCGCCATCGGCGGACACGTCGACCCTCCCGCCACCGCATCACCAGCTACTACAGGACCTCTGCCATGTCCCGCATCACTGTCGTCGGAGCCGGTTACGTCGGGCTCGTCACCGCCGCTGGCTTTGCCCATATCGGCCACTCGGTCGCCGTCCTGGAAACGGATCCCCACCGTCTCGGTCGGCTGCGCCAGGGCCGACTGCCCATCCATGAGCCGGGCCTGGCCGAGATGGTCGCCGACGCCGTGGCGGCGGGCCGCCTCGAGTTCGGTGACAACTACGCGGAAATCGTCCCATCGTCGGAATTCGTCGTCCTTGCCGTGAATACGCCACCGCTTCCCGACGGATCGGCGGACACCTCCTTCGTCTTTGCCGCCGTCGAGATGCTGCTCCCCTACGCCGAGCCCGGACTTGTCGTGGTCACGAAGAGCACGGTTCCGGTGGGCACGGGCGACGACATCGAGCGCCTCTTCTTCGAAGGGGGCATCGGGGACGTCCACGTAGCGTCGAACCCCGAGTTCCTGCGGGAGGGCTCGGCGGTGGACGACTTCATGCGGCCGGATCGGATCGTCGTGGGTACGGAGAGCCACGTCGTCGCCCGCCGCGTCGCCGAACTGTATGCCGGCATGGACGCTCCCGTCCTGTTCACATCGCGTCGCTCGGCGGAGCTCGCGAAATACGCTGCGAATGCCGCGCTCGCGACGCGAATCTCGTTCATCAACGAGATTGCCGCGATCAGCGAGGCCGTTGGAGCCGACGTGGACGAAGTGTCCCGGATCGTGGGGCTGGATTCACGGATCGGCCCCAGATTCCTGCAGGCCGGCCTGGGCTGGGGCGGATCCTGCTTCCCCAAGGATCTCGCCGCACTCGCTGCGACGGCCCGCGGTCACGATCGTCGGACACCGATCCTCTCGGCCGTGATGGACGTCAACAACCAGCAGCGCGTCCGTGCTGTGGAGCATCTGCTCGACGCGACTCGCGGCGCCCTGGAACCCACGGTCGCAGTCCTCGGGCTGTCATTCAAGCCCGAGACCGACGATCTGCGCGGCTCCCCGGCCCTGGCAGTGATTCGGCAGCTCGTGACGGCCGGGGTCCACATCCGGGCCCACGATCCACGCGCGATGGAACACGCACGCCTCCTCGTGCCCGAGGTCCATTACGCCCAAGACCCCTACAACGCCGCGGCGGGCGCCGACGCGCTGCTGCTGGCGACCGAATGGCCCGAGTACCTGCAGCTTGACTGGCGGCGCATGCGGACGACCATGCGGGGATCGCTCGTGCTGGATGGCAGGAACGCGCTCCACAGGGGCCTGCTCACCAGCCTGGGCTTCGATTACCGATCGTTCGGGAGGCCCGCGGGACGCACATCCGACGGCGCCCGGGTGCGACCGGCGATCGGACGCGCGTCCCCCACTGCACACGAATCGCCGGCAACTGGGAATGCTTCCACAGCGGCAGCCACGACGCGGACGCTGAACCCGGTCGGATGACGGTCTCCGCCCCACGGCCGGCGATCATCGCGGCGGGTGGCATCGTCGCGACGCATGCCGGCCCGGCCCGCGCGGAGCACGACCACCGGCCGCGTGTGGCGGGCAAGTTCCTCATGGCCGGCAACGAGAAGCTCTACGTCCGCGGCGTGACGTACGGCACCTTCGCGCCGGGCGCGAGCGGCAGCGACTACCCGGCGCCCCAGGTTGTCGCGAGCGATTTCGCGGCCATGTCCGCCACCGGCATCAACGCCCTGCGCACGTACACCGTTCCGCCGCGATGGTTGCTCGATGCGGCCCAGGAGGCCGGGCTGTGGGTCCTGGTGGGCCTGCCCTGGGAGCAGCACGTCGCGTTCCTCGACGACCGCGGGCGGGCGAACGGGATCGAGCGGGCGGTGCGCGAAAGCATCCGGTCCCTTGCGGGCCACCCCGCCCTCCTCGCGTGGGCGGTGGGAAACGAGATCCCGGCGCCCATCGTGCGTTGGCTCGGCCGGAGGCGGGTCGAGCGGTTCATCGAACGGCTCTACCGGGTCGCCAAGGCCGAAGACCCGGACGCCCTCGTGACGTATGTGAACTACCCCACGACGGAGTACCTCCAGCTTCCCTTCCTCGACTTCCTTGCGTTCAACGTCTACCTGGAGTCGAAGGATCGCTACGAGGCCTACCTCGCCAGGCTGCACAGCCTCGCCGGCGACCGGCCGCTGATGATGGCCGAGATCGGCCTCGACAGCCGGCGCAACGGCGAGGCGGCGCAGGCCACCTCGATCGAGTGGCAGGTCCGCAGCGCATTCGCGTCAGGCGCGGCGGGAACCTTCGTGTTCGGCTGGACCGACATATGGCATCGGGGCGGCTACGACATCGCTGACTGGGATTTCGGGCTCGTCGATCGCGCGCGGCGGCCGAAGGCTGCGCTGGCTGCCGTTGCCTCGGCCTACCGTGACGTGCCGTTTCCCGGGTCGCGGACTTGGCCGCGGATCTCCGTCGTGGTCTGCTCGTACAACGGCGCGCGGACCATCCGCGACTGCCTCGACGGGCTGGCCCGGGTGCAGTATCCCGACATGGAGGTGATCGTCGTCAACGACGGCTCCACTGACGCGACGCCGGCGATCGCCGCCGAGTACGACGTCCGGCTCATCTCGACGCCGAACCGCGGCCTGTCCGCGGCCCGGAACACCGGAATGGAGGCAGCCACCGGCGAGATCGTTGCGTACACCGACGACGACGCGCGTCCGGACCCGCACTGGCCCCAGTACCTCGCGGCGACGTTCCAGGCGGGCGACTACGCCGCCGTGGGCGGCCCGAACATCGCGCCCCCGGGGGACGGCTGGATTGCCGACTGCGTCGCCAATGCTCCGGGCGGCCCGGTTCATGTCCTGCTCACCGACCTCGTCGCCGAACACGTCCCCGGCTGCAACATGGCGTTCCGGCGATCGGCGCTCCTCGAGGTGGGCGGGTTCGATCCCGTCTATCGCGCCGCCGGCGACGACGTGGATGCCTGCTGGCGGATCCAGGAGGCCGGTGGTGTCATCGGCTTCTCGCCGGCGGCCATGGTCTGGCATCACCGCCGCAACTCGATTCGGACCTACTGGAAGCAGCAGCAGGGGTACGGGAAGGCCGAGGCGCTGCTTGAACGCAAGTGGCCGGAGCGATACAACGCGCTGGGGCACCTCTCGTGGGCAGGCAGGCTCTACGGAAAGGGGCTGACGGCGACGCTGCGGGTGCGGCGCGGGCGACTGTACGGCGGCACATGGGGTGCAGCCGCGTACCAATCGCTGTACGAGCCGGGGTTCGGCTGGGCCTCGCTGGCGCTGATGCCGGAGTGGTACCTGGTCGTCGCCGGCCTGCTGGGCCTAACGCTTCTGGGCTTCGCATGGACGCCCTTGCTCCTTGCGGCACCGTTCCTCGCGCTCGCCGTCGGCATGCCCCTGGCCCAGGCGGCCCTGAGCGCACGCCGGGCGGCCTTTACCAGCCAGCCACGAGGCTGGTGGCAGCGGACGCGCCTATGGCTCGTCACCTTCCTGTTCCATCTCCTCCAGCCGCTTGCCCGCCTCCGAGGCCGCGTCCGCAACGGGCTGTCGCTCTGGCGACTCCGGGGGGGCGACCGGTTCGCGCTGCCATGGCCGCGGCGGTCCACGGTGTGGAGTGAGCGTTGGGACGCGCCGGAAACGCGCCTCGCCGCAATCGAGTCCTGGCTGAAGGCCCGCGGCGGCGCGGTCATCCGTGGCGGCGACTTCGACCGATGGGACCTGGAGCTGCGGGCCGGCATTCTGGGCTCGGCGCGTCTGCTCGCGGCAACGGAGGAGCATGGCGGCGGGAAGCAGCTGGTCAGGTTCCGGGTCTGGCCGCGTGTATCGCTGCCGGGGGTGGTATTGACAGTGGCGTTGGGTGGCCTTGCGGCAGGGGCTGCCCTCGACGGGGCACTCCTCGCAGCGGTGGCCCTGGGCCTCGTGGCCGCGGTGCTGGCGCTGCGGCTCGCCACCGAAGTGAGCCTGGCCGTTGGAGCATTGGAGGAATCCGCGCGGCGAGGACCGGTTGGGGCACCGAGAGGCGAACCCACGTCGGGGACGCAGTCAAGCTCCATGTGAACACCGTGACGAAGCCGGGCGGATCCGCAGGGGCCGCTCCGGGTGCAGGATCGGGGCCAACGCGGGATCGACGAATGCTCCCAGGTCTGCATCCGTATGCGCTGCTGCTCGGGTACGCCCGGCGTCGATGGACCGGGTGGGGTCTCATCCTCGCACTGACACTGGGCGCAACGATGCTCGGGTTGCTGGCGCCGTTTCCGATGAAAGTCCTGGTGGACCAGGGCTTGAGCGGCATCCCGGCGCAGGATCCCCTGGCCGCTCTCGCCGTATCCCTCGCGAGCGGTCGACCCACCGTCATCGTCGGCATCGCGGTGATGGCGGGGCTCGTGGTGTTCGCCATCAGCAGCGTACTGGAGGTTGTCCTCACGATCGCGTGGGTTCGCGTCGCGCAGGCCATGGTGTACGACCTCGCCGCTGACATGTTCGCCCGAATCCAGCGCCGATCGCTCCTGTTCCATGCGCGCCATCCCGTTGGCGACTCCCTGGCGCGCGTCACAGGCGACAGCTGGGCCGTGCAGACGGTGGTCGAAACGCTTCTCCTGCGGCCGGGCCAGGCGCTCCTCATGCTTGGCGCGATGGTCGTTGTCATGGCTTCGATGAACGTCGAGCTGACGATCCTGTCCCTTGCAGTCGCCCCGGTCGTCGTCGTCGCCTCGTACCTGGTGGGGCCACCGACACGGCGGGTGTCCCGGCGGCAGCGAGACCTCGAAAGTGCGCTCCAGTCGCACGTCCAGCGGATCCTGACCGGCTTGCCGGTCGTCCAGTCATTCGGGCAGGAGGATCGCGAACAGGGACGCTTCCGGAATGTGGCTGCGGCCGTCGTCCGTGCGCGCCAGCGAAGCCGGCTGATCGGAGGTGTCGCCGACCTGACCTCCGGCCTGGCAGCGGCGATCGGAATGGCGCTCGTGCTCTACGTTGGAGCGCAAGCCGTCTTTGACGGTCGCCTGACGGTGGGTGCGCTGCTGGTGTTCGTCGCGTACCTGCGGACGTTGCAGGGACAGTTCCGTGCGCTCGTCGGAGTCTATCCGGCCCTCCAGGCGGTCGGCGGCAGCGTCGACCGTGTCATGGAGATCCTCGATGCCCGACGAGAGGTTGACGACAGCCTGGCCTGGATGACGCTGGGCCGGTCGCGGGGCGAGATCGCCGTGGAGGACGTGACGTTCGGCTACGAGATGGGGCGACCGGTCCTGCGCGGGATT
>JANPDJ010000180.1:0-2311 GCA_031431395.1 Chloroflexota bacterium
GTCCTCGTCCAGATCACTGCGAGCCCACACGTTCGCGACCACCTCGAACCCGAGGTAGGCGCGCAGGGCCGCCTCCTCGACCTCCGAGTCGCGCTTGTCGGTCCGGGCCGCCCGCACGCGGGCCGCGCGCAGGACTTCCTCGTCCACGTAGAGGGTGACCTTTCGCTTGGTGCCAGCCATGAGGGCAGCATAGCGTCTTACCGTCATGCCAGCAAAACCGCGACAAGACGGCGCCCGGCTTGCCGGGTTGATACCGTCCGGTATCATCTACGCATGCCGATGACCCTTCGCCTGACGGCCGCCGAGACCGAAGCGCTGCGTGAGACCGCCCGCCGCGAGCACCGATCCATGCAGGAGGTCGCACGCACCGCGATCGACGAGTACGTGACGCGCCGCACGCGACGCCGCGACGAGCACCTCGCGACGATCGTGCACGAGGACGCGGAGCTCCTTCGCCGGCTCGGGAGCCTGTGACCGAGTACCTCGACATTGATGACCTGCTCGCCGCGGCCGAGGCAGCCCTTGGACAGACGCCAGACACCAGGGACATCGGGATCCTGGAGGCCGCCGTGGCCAGGACGCGCGCCTCCGTCTACGGCGAGGATGCGTATCCGGACCTGGACGCCAAGGCGGCTGCCTTGCTGCACTCCATCGTCACCGGCCACGCCCTGGTCGACGGCAACAAGCGCCTGGGCTGGGTCGCGGTACGCCTGTTCTACCGGCTGAACAACCGCGACCTGCGCACTCCGATCGACGCCGCTTTCGACATGGTGGCCGCGATCGCCGACGGGTCGCTTCGCGATGTCCCGGCCATCTCGGCGAGGCTCGCCGCCTGGTCATCGGACCTCGGCGGCGCGGGCTGATCCGGGGTCGCGATGGCGACGATCGCTGCCAGCGGCATCGGCGTCCCGGTCTGTCGCCGCCTCGGTGGCCGCTGTCGACACGATGAGGGCAGATCCTCGCGCATCGTTCCATCTTCGTTGCAGACCCACCTATTCGTGGTGCGGCTGCTAGGACGCCCGCCACCGATTCCCCAGTCAGCCAGTTGTGCCACGACTGGTACGTGCCTGCAGCCCGCCCGGGGGTGCCGAGGCGACCAGGTTTCGTGCATGAGCGGGCCATCCGAACCGGCGGCCGGGTGACAGACGGGCGTCCACCAGTCGCCCCACTGGTAGGTGACGGAATCCGGTCCAGGCGGCGGGCGTACGCTCTCGCGAGTGGTCGATCAAGACCGTCCCACCTGGACTCGCAGGGAAGGAACCTCCAATGCCCGACACGCAGAAGTCCGCCGGGCGCAACGCCGCAGACGGCCCGGCGAACGACGGGTTCACGGCCGAGGAACGTGCCGCGATGCGGGAGCGCGCCCGGGAGTTGAAGGCCGCGTCGCGCTCGGGCGCGGCTCGGGCGGACGGGGAGCGCGACCTGCTGGCGAAGATCGCCGAGATGCCGGCACCGGATCGCGCCATCGCGGAGCGGCTTCATGCCCTCATCACGGCGAGCGCGCCGGACCTCGCCCCGAAGACCTGGTATGGGATGCCCGCGTACACCAGGGACGGCAAGGTGGTCTGCTTCTTCAAGAGCGCAGACAAGTTCAAGTCGCGGTACGCAACGCTTGGCTTCGAGGAGGCGGCGAATCTCGACGACGGAGCCATGTGGCCGACCTCCTTCGCGCTCACGAAGTTGACCGCCGCGGACGAGGCACGGATCGCCGCGCTCGTGAAGAAGGCCATCAGCTGACGACTGGACCTCGGCCCGGGGGCCATCGGCTGCACGGGATGCGGTCCGCCCTGCCTTCTCGCTGAAACCAGCATGGACGCGAAACCACTGATGAGCATGGAGGCCAGGACGGGCACGCAATCGACTGCGCGGCGGGCTGCCGACAGCCACGATCTGATTCGCGTGCAGGGCGCGCGCGTGAACAACCTCAAGGACATCAGTATCGAGATCCCGAAGCGCCGGCTGACGGTGTTCACCGGCGTCTCCGGCTCGGGCAAGAGCTCGCTGGTGTTCGGCACGATCGCCGCGGAATCGCAGCGGATGATCAACGAGACGTACAGCGCCTTTGTGCAGGGCTTCATGCCGACGCTTGCGCGGCCGGACGTCGACGTGCTCGACGGGTTGACGACGGCGATCATCGTGGACCAGGAGCGGATGGGCGCCAATTCCCGCTCGACCGTCGGGACCGCGACCGACGCGAACGCGCTCCTCCGCCTGCTCTTCAGCCGCCTCGGGAAGCCCCATATCGGTCCGCCAACGGCCTATTCGTTCAACATCCCGCAGCGCAAGGCCAGCGGGGCAATGACCGTGGACA
>JANPDJ010000181.1:0-29023 GCA_031431395.1 Chloroflexota bacterium
ACAGGAACACTTCGTCGGCGATGTACAGCTCGGACCGGTCGATGGAGCGCTCCACGCACGGGATGCCCATGTCGCGCGCCATCTCCATGATGCCGGCGCGCGTGATCCCCTCGAGGATGTCATCGGACACGGACGGGGTGACCAGCACGCCGTCCCGGATCATGAACAGGTTCTCGGCCGAGCCTTCCGAAGCGTGCCCGTCCTGCGTGAGAACGAGCGCCTCGTCGAAGCCGTTCAGCACGGCCTCGGTCTTGGCGAACGCCGGGTTGACGTAGGAACCCACCACCTTGGCCCGGGACGGGATGGACGTGTCCGCCGTCCGGCGCCAGGAAACGGTGCCGATCCTGATACCCGTGTCCACGTCGATGTAGTTCCCGAATGGCAGGGTGATGATGTACAGGTCGTGCTGGAGCCCGTGGAGCTTCACCCCGATGGCCTGCGTGCTCTTGTAGAACGACGGCCGGATGTACACGTCCTCGCGCCAGGCGTTTCGGCGTGCCACTTCCACCACGAGCCCGGTCAGCTGGTCAACCGAAGGAACGGGCTCCATCAGCATGATCTTGCAGGAGTTCCGGATGCGCTCCACGTGCTCCCGCACCTTGAGCGCGTAGAGCTGGCCCTGTTCCGCGTTCCAGTAGGCGCGGATTCCCTCGAACACCGCCGTCCCGTACATGAAGGCGTGCGTCATGATGCTGACCTTGGCCTCGCGAAGCGGGACGAACCTGCCCTCGAAGTAGCAGATGGCATCAGCCGGGTCTGAGGGCGCGGTGGCGGCCCGCGGCGACGGGGCGGCGGCCTTCGTGTCCTTCTCGGTCAGCATGACGTGGGCTCCTGGCGTCTTTCGCGATGGGAGTCAGTATCCGAACGGCCCGGCGAGTATATCAGCGGGTTCCCGGACCTCCAGGACGATCGGATTCACGCGCCTAGAGTGGAATCGCGCCGCCGACGGCGGCGACCACGAGCGCGAGATACCCCACGTAGAAGATGCCGCCCACGAGGAGTCCCCTTCCCCGCAATCGTCCGCGGCGCGCCATGGGAATGAAGATGGCAGCCGACGAGAGGAAGGCGATTCCGGCCGACGCAAAGGCGATCGTCGACCCGGGCCCGATCGCCCAGTGGCTGGACGCGAACAGCAGCGCGACGACGGTTGGGATGGTGCTCTGGAAGACCATCGCGCCCGTGATGTTGCCCATCGCCAGCGTGTCCTTGCCCTGGCGAACCCAGATGACCGAGTTGAATTTCTCGGGCAGCTCCGTCGCGATGGGGGCAATGACCAGCGCAAGAAGAACCTCGTCCACGCCGAATGACAGGGCGAGGTGCTCAACCGCGCCCACGAAGACCGCTGCGCCAGCCACGATGCACAGCAGCGCGAACCCCACCTGGGCGCTGACGATCCGCAGCCGCGGGGGCGCCGGATGGGCCGCAGCCCGTCGATCGAGCCGGTGGAACCGCAGCGGTGCGAGCTCGCCTTGGGGATCGCGACCCGCATCGGCCTGGAAGTGCTCCCGCACGTAGAAGGCGTAGATGCCCAGCAGCACGACGGCCGCGACCCAGCGCGGCCAGGCGAGGTCGGCCGGGAAGAACGCCACGCCGACGGCGATCGCATACGCCAGCGCAAAGAACTTCATGTCGTGCGCGAGGACGTTCACGTTCACGGGCATCTCGTCGCTCGGGCGCCGTTTGCGGGCCACCAGGATGACGGCCGCTCCCGTCACGAACATTGCGAGCGTGGACAGCATGAAGGGCGCTCCGAGGATGGCGCCGATGCCGATCTCGCTGGACGAGGCACCGCCGGAGAACAGGATCGCGATGATCGGGATCATCGTCTCCGGCAGTGCCGTTCCCACCGCGGCGAGCACCGATCCCACGGCTCCCTCGGCCAGTTCGAGCTTCTTGCCGAACCACTCGATGCCGTTCGTGAACAGCTCTGCGCCCACCAGGATGACGAGGAACGCGACGACGAGAAGCGCGATGTCCATGCGCTACTTCAGCACGATCGAGAGCACGATGCTGGTGGCAACCACGCTCAGGATCGCGACGGAGATCAGCACCATGCGCCGGTCACCGGCACGCCAGAAGCCGACCAGCGACGCGAGAACCCTGCTGATCGGCGTGAAAATGACCGCAATGAGACCCAGCCAGAGGAACCCTTCGGGTCGCAGCGCCACGATGTCCGACGGTAGGCGCGCGAGATCGAGCGGAGCGAACCCTGTGTCAAGCGGCGATCGACCTGCCGCGGCGAGCAGGACCACGCCGATCGCCAGCAGCGCGACGGCACTCATGGTTCCCCGACTGAGCAGGCGCGCCACCGTGAGGTCCAGGGCGGCCGCGCCCTCCGCACGGGAAGGGACCGTGGGCGCGGTATGGCGCCCGCCACCCTGGCCGGCCTGGACCGTCTCGTTCCCGGTCACTGCCCGGCCGCCCGCAGCACCATCTGGAGCGCGGTGTAGATCATCACGACGACGAACAGCAGGCGAAGGTAGCGGACGTGCACGCGCGGGGCGATGCGCGAACCCGCGGATGCGCCCAGGAACACCCCCACCGCGATGGGCCCCACGACAAGTGGGTCCATGCCGCCGCGCAGGACGTAGATCACGGCGCTGGCCGTCGCGGTCACGCCGATCATCAGGTTGCTGGTGGCCGTGGCGATCCGCAGGGGCACGCCCATCACCAAGTGCATCACGGGAACTTTGATGATCCCGCCGCCGATGCCCAGCACAGCCGACACGATTCCGGCAAAGAATGCCCCCACGATCCCGCGGCCCAGGTTGCGCACGCGGTAGCCGGGGCCGGAGAGACCGGCGAGGGTGTCCGCAGACGAGAGGCCGCTCAGGCGGCCCGGGCCCAGGGAGCTGCCCGCCGTCACCACCGAGCCCGAGAGTGCCTGTGTCGCCGCAACGTGCGCGCCGGTCGATGCCTCCGCCGCCGCCCCGGCGCCCGCACCGGTCGATGCTGGCGGGGTCGCGAGGTCAACGGGCGCGGAAGCAGCCACAGGGGCCGGCGAAGGATCACGGCGCCGGAACATCGTGAGGGCGGTATAGAGCAGCAGGAGCGCGAACAGCCCGGCCAGGACCCGATCAGAGAGCGTGAAGGCGATCAGGCCGCCGGTGAGGGCGCCGATCGCCGTGAACAGCTCCAGTGACATCCCCAGACGCAGGTTGGCGGTGTGGCGCTGCAAGTAGACGGAGGCCGCGGCGCTGCTCGTCACGATGACCGCAACAAGGCTCACTCCGGCCGCCTCGCGAATGGACAGCCCGAAACCGAACGTCAGCAGCGGCACGATGAGAATGCCGCCGCCGAGGCCTAACAGCGAACCGAACATGCCGGCGCCGATCCCTCCGGCAACCAGCAGCAGCGCGACGATCACCGGATCGTGCCGAACGGCGGCAGCGTCACCCTGGGGGTGTGACGGGACGCATGCCGTCCGTCAGGGGCGGAGGTGCTGGGGAGCGTACGGCAGGAGTGCGACGTGACGCGCGCGCTTGAGGGCGACCGACAGCTCGCGCTGGTGCCCGGCGCACGTGCCGGTCTTTCGACGCGGCTCGATCTTTGCGCGCTCGGACAGGTAGCGCCGGAGCCGGTTCACTTCCTTGTAGTCGATCTCCACGGTCTTGTCCGTGCAGAACGTGCAGACCTTGCGGCGCCGGCGATCCCGGTAGAAGTCGTCGCGCTTCTTGGCGCGGAGTGCGGGCGGCATCTGTGCTCAGTGCTCCTGTTGTCTCCGGGAACGCCCGGCGCTGATGGTCAGTGCGAGGATCAGAAGGGCAGGTCGTCGAGGTCCGTGTCATCCAGCCGATCGGCCGGCTCCGCCAGTCCACCCGATCGGCCCGAAGGGGCGGTGTTCCCCGACCGGACCGGCGCACCGCCGGGGATGCCCCCGGGGAAGCCGCCGGCATCAGCGCCCGCGCCCTCTTCGCGCGGCCGCCGCTCGAGGTTCTGGACGCGATCAGCGACCAGCTCCGTCGTGTACCGCTTCTGGCCGTCCTGCCCTTCCCACTGGCGGGTCTGCAGACGGCCTTCGACATACACCTTGTTGCCCTTGCGCAGGTTCTCAGCGGCGCGTTCGCCGGTGGGACCCCACACGACCACGCGAAACCACTCGGTTTCTTCCTGCCAGTTGCCCTCGTGGTCCTTGTAGTTCCGGTTGACGGCGACCGTGAACTGGGTCACCGCCTGGCCGCTGGGCGTGTAGCGCATCTCGGGATCGCGCCCGAGATTGCCGATGATCATCGCCTTGTTCAGCGACATGGCCCGATCCTCTCGCTACTCGATCGCGGCCGGCGCGGCTTCGGTCTCGGACTCGTCGATCCGCTCGCCCTGGTCGTCCTCGTCGGACTCATCGGGCAGCGGCGGCGCACCGAACTCCGACACGTCGTCCACGCCACCGTCGCGGCGCGCGGCCTTGACGGGACGTTCGACGCGGGTCACCAGGTGCCGGAGCAATTCCTCCGTGATGACCAGGCCACGTTCCAACTCGGCGATGGCCTCGTTGGGCGACTCGAAGAGGATGATGTGGTATGAGCCCTCGCGATGGCGGTCGATGGGATAGGCAAGCCGGCGGCGGCCCCACGGGGCGACCTTCACGATCTGCCCCCCGGATCCGGTGATCGCGCGGGTAGTGCGGTCAATGACCGCCTGGGTCTTGTCATCCGGAAGATCCGGACGAACGACCAGCATCAGTTCATAGCGGCGCATCCGCCAGGCAACTCCTTCCTCTGGGAAACGCCCCGCGTGACCTGCACAGATCGCTGGCGGCGACCCGGCTGCGACGGAGCCGAAAGGTAACCCAGGGAGTCTAGCACGCGCGTTCGATCAGCCCGGATGTCCCGTTCCCGCCCATCATCGGACTCCGATTCGATGGCGTTTCGACCGATCGGCGAGACCGCGGGACTTTCGGGTGATGGCCGCTCAAGGCAGGGGTTGCGAGTCTGGCCGTTGAATGCCACCCTGTTGACTTCACGAAGCCATCTAGCACAGGCGGGCAACCGTGCCGGCTACTTCGATCCTTCTCCTGGAAACGGACACCACGGCGGGCAACGCGATCATCACCGCGCTCAGCCAGGCCGGATACGGCGTGACGAGCGTGCCGGACATCCACAGCGCCATCCGCGTGGCGACAGCCCACAGACTCGTCATCATCGACGTGCTCGGTCCCGGCGAGAGCGCCCCGGAAGCCTGCCGCGACATTCACGCCACCCCGGGGCTGGGTGCGATGCCCATCCTGGGCATCAGCCAATCCGAGGATGTCGAGGAGCGCATCCGGTTCCTCGAAGCCGGCGCGGACGATGTCATCGCCCGTCCCTTCGACGCCCGTGAGCTGGAGGCACGGCTCGAAGCGCTGCTGCTGCGGTTCCAGCGCACGCGTGACGGGACCTCACTGCCAGTGCCGGTGCAGGAGGCCCGCCGGGCCCGCCGGGTCGTCGCCGTCTTCAGCCCCAAGGGCGGCGTGGGCACCACCACGATCGCCGTCAACATGGCCGTCGTTGCAAACCGGCTTCGCCCGGAACACGCACTCATCCTCGACCTCGACATGCCGTTCGGGGCCGTCGCCACGCACCTTGACCTGCCACTGAACAATTCGGTGGTTGACCTGGCACGCGACGAGGAAGCGTTGCGGGACCAGGAGCTGCTGCGAACGTACATCGCGCTTCACGAGAATGGCCTGCACGTGATCGGCGGGGCGGGTTCGCCCGAATACGCCCAGCTCGTGACCGTGAAGCACGTCGACCGCCTGCTCGCGACGCTCGCCTCGTCGTTCGAGGCGGTGATCATCGATGCCGGTTCCACCCTCGACGAACGGACCCTCGCCGTGTTCGAAAACGCCGAGTGCGTCGTCATCCCGATCGTCGCGGAGCTCGGCGGGCTGCGGGCAGTCCGGACCATGGTGGACTACCTTAACGACACCGGGTCGGTCATGAGCAAGGCGATCTTCGTCCTCAACAACATGTTCCCCAAGGCGCCGCTCCGCACGAGCGATGTGGAAACGGCGCTCGGCACCAAGGTCGCGATCGAGCTTCCCTACGATCCGCTCGTCTACATGAAGGCCGTCAACGAGGGCGTGCCCGTGATCGTCGGCTCGCCCAAGTCCGTTGCGGCTGAACGCCTTTCCCGGTTGGCCGAGCTGGCACTGGCTGAAGACCGGCCGGACGGCGAGATGGCACAACCTGATCGACGCCGGGGCCTCGGCAGCCTGCTTCGCCGCAGCGCCTAGCCATATCGCCAAGCCACACCGCGAACCGGGGTGGGGCCGGGGGGCCGGCGCGCGCGGCTAGACTCAACCCCATGACGACGCGCGCCGCCATGGGTCCCTGCGCGTGAGCGCCGTCGCCGAAGTTCTCCGACTCGGGACGTATCAGCGCTTCCTGGCTGCCGCTGTCTGCAGCGGCGTCGGCGTCTGGATCTTCCAGACCGCGCTCTACTGGGCGGCGCTCCAGTCGGGCTCCACTGGCAGCGTCGGGATCCTCGTCGCCGTCATCTCGCTGCCGTCGCTGCTCCTGACCCTCCCGGCCGGCTACCTCACGGATCGCGCAGGCTCGTTCTGGCTCCTGCTGATCGGCCAGCTCGCGCCAGCCATTGCGTGCATCGGCGGGATCGCATTCGTCGCGGCGGACGGGACGATTGCCCTCGGGCCAGCCGCGCTTGTCACGTTCGTTGTGGGGTCTGCATACGCGCTCTGGAATGTCCCGGCGCTGATCTATGTGATCCGGATCGTCCCGCCCCGGTTGATGGGCAGCGCGATCAGCCTGATGGTGCTCCAGTACGCCGCGGGTCGGATCGTGGGTGGGGCGCTGGGCGGAGCGCTCGTCGGGGCGGGCGGCGCCGGCCTCGCCTTCGCCATCTCGGGCGCCGTCTTCGCGCTGGGGGTCGCGGTGGTCATCACGCTGCCGCGCGTCTCGGGCCTCGACAACCGGTCCGGCAACTCGATCCGAGGCATGCTGGAAGCCGTTCGGTGGGTGCGCCACGCTCCCGCCACGCTGGTGATCATCGTCTTCAGCGCGACGACGTCGATGCTCGCCTATGCCTACATCCCGCTCCTTGGCGCCATTTCGCGCGACGTGATCGGCGCCGGATCGGGCGGACTCGGCATCCTCACGTCAACCTCGGGCATCGGCATGGTGGCATCGGCCCTGACGGCCAATGCGGTAGGGGCGCGCCTGCGTCGCGGCCGGGGCATCGTCACGCTGATCGTCCTCGGGGCGATCCTCATGGCGGCACTGGGGATGTCGTCGATCCTCGCGGTGTCGATCGGCCTCGTGATCGCCGTGGCCTACATGGGCTCCAGCCGCTCCTCGATCTCGCAATTCCTGCTGCAGGCGCTCACGCCGCCCAGGATGCGCGGGCGCGTCGCCTCTCTCGCCGACTTCATGGGGCAGACCGTGACGATCGTGGGCAGCATCGGCGTTGGTGCGCTGGCCGCGACCTATGGGCCCACGGCGGTGCTCCTGGGCTGCAGTGCCGCCATCCTCGGCGTGGTCTTCGTGGTGGTGCTCGCCTGGCGCCGATTCCTCGCCCTCGACGTGGACCGCGAGGCGCGGCCCGTGATCGGCATCCTCCCCTATTCGGAGGGCCATCCCGGTGGGGTGGGGGTCGCGATCGACCCGCTCTGACGCGGAACCGTATCTGTGCGCGGGAGTCCACTACGCTCTTACGCGGGCCGGAGTGGCGGAACAGGCAGACGCGGCGGACCTAAACTCCGCTGCCCGCAAGGGCGTCAGGGTTCGAACCCCTGCTCCGGCACCATGGCTGGAAGCCCATGGGCACTCGGATCGGCCGGTGGGGTCGCCCACGCGGCCCGGCGGCGGACGCCGAGAACCGGGGCGCGGTCTACCAGTTCGTGATCGAGCCGTCCCGGCGACGCAGGTGCTCCTGCGGAACCAGCTGGAATTCGCTCCGCGAAGCCACCACCTCGTCGAAGTCCACGCCGAGCCCGGGCGTATCGGGCACCAGCAGTCGCGGCCCATCCTGCTCCACCTGGACCGGGAACAAGTCCCGGTTGTAGAAGCCCAGTTCCTCTGTCGGTGACGCGCGGTACTCGAGCCAGGCGAAGTTCGGCACCGCGGCCGCCAGGTGGACCGACGCGGCCGTGCAGATGGGCCCGAGCGGGTTGTGGGGCATGAGATCGATGTAGTGGGCCTCGCACCAGCCGGCGATCTTCATCGCCTCCGTGAAGCCGCCGACGTTGCACAGGTCGACCCGCGCGAACTGCGTCAGGCTGCGCTCGATGTACGGCAGGAACTGCCACTTGCTCTGGAATTCCTCGCCGATCGCAAACGGCACGTCGACCATCTGCCGCAGAGCGGCGTAGGCGTCCGGCGTCTCGTCGCGGATGGGCTCCTCCAGGAAGTCGAGCGTGCCGGGCGGCATCCGCTGGCAGAACGACGCCGCCTCGGCCACCGAGAGCCGGTGGTGGTAGTCCACGCCGAGCACGGCATCCGGCCCCACTGCCTCGCGGAGGCGCGTCAGCCAGAGAGCCGTTGGGCCGATCGATTCGCGCGGATCGAACCGCGCGCCGCCGGCGGCCTCCTCCGGCGCATGGATCCACGTGCGGATCACGTTCCAGCCCTTCGAAAGCAGCAGCTGCGCGTCCGCGATCAGCCGCGGGCCCATCGGCGCTTCCGTGGTCGCGAAGAGCGGGATGTGATCGCGCTGCTTCCCACCGAGCAGCTGGTGGACCGGCACGCCCAAGGCCTTGCCCTTGATGTCGTACAGCGCCATGTCGATGGCCGAGATCGCGGCGCTGAGGGTCCGGTCGCCTTCGAAGTACCTTGACCGGTACATCTCCTGCCACAGGGCCCCGGTGAGCATCGGGTCCCGGCCGACGAGCATGGGGCGGAGATGTCCGATCGCCCCGATGACGGCAAGCTCCCGGCCCGACAGGCCCGATTCGCCCAGGCCGTAGATCCCCTCGTCGGTCTCGACCTTGACGACAAGCTGGTGGCGGAACTCGGATCGCCCGCCGCTCGTGACGCCGCCCGGCGGACGGACGGGAAATGTCCGGATGTCGCGGATCTTCACGACGTGCAGTGTCGGGCAACGGCAGGCCCCGTGTCAGGCCGTTGCCGCACGCCCGCGACCTCGCCCGAAGTCATCACACCACGGAGGCACGAGGTCCGCCTGTCGGCCGAAACCTTCAACAGTGGAGATGTTCCAGGTGACGGCGATGACATCCCGCCAGTAGCACTCGTCGCCGAAGAGCGCCGCCGCGGCAGCGATGTCGCGTCGGTCCAAGAGAGAGCCCAGCCGAGTGAGCCAGGCGGCGGCGTCTTCGGTTGCACCCATCTTCGCTCCCGCCGCGCTCGTGAGCGTCGGTAGCCTGCCTCCCGATCGGCTCACCCTCGCGAGAACCCCGATCCTACACGGCGTGGACCGTGCTGCCCGAGGTCCCGATGGCGCAGATAGGAAGCCGGCGCCTGGACACCACGACGCCGAAATGGCGTTCGACGCACGGCCAGTACGATCGGGTCGTGGCTCACCTGCGAGTTGAACGGCAATCTCAGACCATGTGGAGCCGCTGAGTAGGTCTGCGCCCCAACCATCAGGTGGGCCGGTCTTCTGTCGTTCCGCGTGTCATGCTCGCCGTTATGGGATTGCGACGGGAACCAGTGGACAGCCGTTCTCATACGTCGCGAACCTTCGCAATCAATCCAGGGGTCCAGCCTCGCCGCACGATGCTTGATCCTGACACGGCGACCGCTCCTGGCCGCGGTCTGCGCCTGATCCGCAACCCGGAACTCGACGGGCTGCGTGGCGTCGCCATCCTGCTCGTGCTCGGTTGGCACCTGGGGCTCCCGCTGCTGCGCTCGGCCGGCGTCGTTGGCGTCACCCTGTTCTTTGCCCTGTCCGGTTACCTCATCACCTCGATCCTGTTGAAGGAATACGCGGCGGCGAGATCCATTTCGTTCAGGCGGTTCTATCTTCGTCGCGCACTTCGGCTGCTGCCGGCGCTGGTCGTCGTGATCGCATTCGCCCTGGTTGCCGGGGCCATGGGTGCCTGGGGTGACCGCTTCGGCCAGATTGCAGCCGGGACCGCCTTCTCGCTGGCATACGTCGCCAACTGGGCTGCGATCGGCACCGATCTGAGCGTCCTCGGCCATACATGGTCGCTGTCCATCGAGGAGCAGTTCTATCTGCTGTGGCCCGCCCTGCTGTTGATCGGCCTCGGCCGTGTTGGTCAGCGTAGGCTCGGCTTCCTTGTCGTACTGGTGGCTGTCGCCATTGCGATCGAACGGGTGTGGCTGGTGAATGCTGGTGATGTCAGTTTTCAGCGCATCTACTTCGGCACCGACACCCGAGGCGACGCGGTCCTGTACGGCTCGGCAATGGCGCTGCTGGGCGCCCGACCCCACCGCCGAGTCGCCCTGTACACCGGCCTCGCGATCGCGCTCTCCGTCGTCATCTTCGTGGAATCGTCCATGTTCTACTTGGCCTGGATACTCCCGCTGGTGGCCTTCGGCTCGGCGATCGTCGCTGCCTCGGGCCCTGCGGTCCTGGCGTGGCCGCCGCTCGTTGCAGTCGGGCGTATCAGCTACGGGCTCTACCTGTGGCACTACCTGTTCATCTGGTGGGGTCTGCCGCTCCCGATTGCACTCGCGCTCACGTTCGCCGCAGCCGGGCTCTCCTACAGGTTCATTGAGCAGCCCTTCCTGCGGCTGAAGGACCGCCTTGATGGCGCGCGTCCGGCTCCCCGGCGGGTCGACGCCGAACCTGGAGTCAAGGTCGTACCGCTTGAAGGCGTCAACTGACCCAGGACATCGCGTGGCGACGTGGCCGCTGCCGCCTTTGCCGGCGCAGGTGATCCGGTAGACCGTCACGACACTGGACTGCGCGCCGTTGCGCTCACTGAGCAGGGAGGTCACTTCGGCGCCTCTCGCTGGCATCAGGTGCACGACCGTCGCCGCTCTGCTGCTACCGGGGAATCGAGAAACCGGCCCCGACAGGCCGGTTTCCTGATCAATGTTGGAGGCGACGACCGGATTCGAACCGGTGAATAGAGGTTTTGCAGACCTCCGTGTTGAACCACTTCACCACGTCGCCCCGCGGACCATCGGGTCCGTCACCTCCCGCACGGGAGGTGGATGCTTGGCTGCCCCTCGAGGATTCGAACCTCGGTAAACGGATCCAAAGTCCGCTGTCCTACCACTAGACGAAGGGGCACCGGCGGCCGGCGCCTCGATCGGCGCAACCGGCGCAGCAAGTCTAGTCAACCAGGTGCGGACGGAGAAATGGAGCGGAAGACGGGACTCGAACCCGCGACCCTCACCTTGGCAAGGTGATGCTCTACCAACTGAGCCACTTCCGCCCGAAACACGACCACCGATGCTGTTCGGTGGTGCCGAGAGCCAGGATCGAACTGGCGACACCGCGATTTTCAGTCGCGTGCTCTACCAACTGAGCTATCTCGGCCCGATGGCCAACCAGGTTGGCCGCCCGTCGGCGACCGGGAGGATACCACGGCCCTCCGAGGCCCTTCAAGGCGACGCGCCCACCGTGGCCCGGCTCGCCGACGGCCCGTGCCTCAGTCGAGGCCCTGCAGCAGGCGCGCCTCGGTGGACGGCAGCGGCGCCTCGCCTGTGAGCGCTCGAAGCCGGTTGATGCGATCGATGATCGGCGGGTGCGTCGCCATGAGACTCGACGAGCGCGCCTCGAACTTCTTGATGGGGTTCGTGAAGTAAAGGTGCTGAGTCGCGCGGTTGGCCGCCTCAAGCACCTCCTGGTCCATCGCGATCTTCTCGAGCGCCCCCTCGAGGCCGCGCGGATTGCGCGTGAGTTCGACTGACGACGCGTCGGCCAGGTATTCGCGCTGGCGGCTTACGGCCATCTGGACGAACCGCGCGGCGATTGGCGCGAGGATGGCCAGCACGATGGCGATCACGAACACGATCACCTGCAGGCCTCCCCCGCCCTCGCGGTCGCTCCGCGACCGTCGTCCGCCGCCCCAGAACGTGAAGCGCAGGAAGAAGTCAGCCAGTAGCGCGATTCCGCCGACCATGACGCCCACGAGCAGGGTGAATCGGATGTCGTAGTTCCGGACATGGGACAACTCATGGCCGATGACGCCCTGGAGCTCCTCCCGGTTGAGCTTCTCCAGCAGACCGGTGGTGATGGCGATGGACGCATGCTTGGGGTCCCGACCGGTGGCGAACGCGTTGGGAGCCGTGTCGTCGATGACGAAGACCTTCGGCATGGGGATGCCGGCGGCGATCGCCAGCTCTCGGACCACGTTGAAGAGTTGTGGCGCCTGCCCCTCCTGGATCTCCTTGGCGCTCGATGCCGCGAGGACGAGCGAATCGCCTCCGAAATACGATCCCAGCGCCAGCAGCATCGCGATCGCCACGGCAATCCCCGTCGCGGCGGCGCCGCCCACTAGGTAGCCGGTGAGCCCGTACCCGATGACGAAACCGAGCACGCCGAGAAGCACGGTCAGGACCAGGGCGAGCAGGACCGAGTTGCGCCGGTTGGCCGCGATCTGGCTGTAGAAGGTGGTGGCCACGACTACTCCCCGTCGGGCGCGAAAGGCCGTGCCTCCGCGCCCGACGTCCCGACGCTAGCGAAGCTGGACGACGGGAACCTGGCTCGCCTCGGGCTCCGCGGCGAAGAACTCCCGCTTCGTGAAGCCCAGGGGGCCCGCGATCAGCACGTTCGGCACGGTGGCGATTGCCTGGTTGTAGTCGAGCACGACGGCGTTGTAGTGCTGGCGCGCGAAGCCGATCTGGTTCTCGGTGGTGGTCAGCTGCTCCTGGAGGCTGAGGACGTTCTGGTTCGCCTTCAGGTCCGGGTAGTTCTCGACGACCGCGAACAGCGACCGGAGTGTCCCGGTCAGGACGTTCTCCGCCTGGGCCTGGGCGATGGGCCCCTGGGCGCCGGCCGTCACTGCGTTCGCGCGGGCCTCTGTGACCTTCGTGAGGACGTCCTGCTCGAATCCCATGTAGTCCTTGACGGCGTTCACCAGGTTCGGAATCAGGTCGTGCCGTCGCTTGAGCTGGACGTCGATCTGGGCGAACGCCTCCTCGATCCGCAGCCGGCGCTGGACGAGACCGTTGTAGATCAGCACGCCGATCACGAGGATCGCAACGATCGCCACGATCACGACGATGACTGTCGAACTCACGGGCGCCTCCCTCATATCTCCGGCCGTCAATGGCCGTGCGCATGAGTCTACCAGTGGGTCCGGCTCGGACCGTCCGGCGTCCCGGCGGTCCCCGGTGGATGGTGGGCGGATGGTGGGCGGTGAGGGACTCGAACCCCCGACGTCCTCGGTGTAAACGAGGCGCTCTGACCGGACTGAGCTAACCGCCCGCGGCGCCGATCCTACCTGACGCCCTCGGCCGCGGGACAGGAAACGACCCTCCGGCGGTGAGGACCGGAGGGTCATCGATCAGGCGAAGGAGGGTGGTGCCCAGGCCGGGACTTGAACCCGGATGACTTGCGTCATACGCCCCTCAAACGTACGCGTATACCAATTCCGCCACCTGGGCACGACGGGACGAGCCCGACGAGGGGTTGGTACCGAGGAAGGGAGTCGAACCCATACGCCCTTGCGGGCACTAGCTCCTGAAGCTAGCGCGTCTACCGATTCCGCCACCTCGGCACGAGGCCCGTTCCGATCTGCAACCAGAGGGTCACGCCCCGGAAACGAGGCGCCATGTTAGCACATCCCAGAATCGATCCGAGCGGTCCCCCTCGAGGCGCGGACGGGGTCCGGTGACCCGGGACGAGACCACCAGCGGGTCGTCCCGGAAGGCGAGCGGCAGCGTCACCTGGGCCTCTGCGAGGAACGATTCGAGCTTCGCCCACGCACTCCGCCTTTGGGCCAGGGTGCCAGGTTTCCGCGCCGCGAGCAGCAGGTCATCGAGGACCAGGCTCTGGACTCCAGAGAGATTCGAGCCGGCGATTCCTGCCTGGCGCGAGGCCAGCAGAGGATACAGGTCCGGGTCGAGGCCGATGTTCATGTCCACGACGGCCGCCATGAAGTTCGCCTGCGACAGCCGCTCCCCCACCAGCACGCTGGGGGCGAGCGCAGTCACCTTCACGGTGAAGCCGAAGGATCGCCACGCGCGCGCGACGTACTGCGCGGCCTCCCACACGACCGGGTTCGAGGTCCGGGAGGTCGTCACGATCTCGATCGTGAAGATGCTCTTCGAGCCCGGCTGGTGCCACTTGCCGTTCACCTTGCGCCAGCCCGCTGCCTTGAGCTGCTGGGCGGCATGCGTGGTGGAGTACTCGACAGGCGCGGCCGCCTTCTTTACGTACGCCCAGGAGGTCGGCGGGACCATGCTGTCGGCCCGGTTGCCGAAGCCGCCCATCACTTCCTCGACCAGCTTCACGCGGTCGATCGCCTTGAGCAGCGCCTGCCTGACTGCCTGCTCGCGGAGCATCGGGAAGTTGGTCCGCACGTTGAGCAGGACGGCGGTGAGCGTGGCCCGTGGGTAGCGAATGAGGCGGGTGCCGGGAACCGCGAGGAGCGCCTTCGCGAGATCCGCCGGCAGGCCGTCGGCCATGTCCACGTCACCCGCGCGAACTGCGTCGGCCAGGGCCTGTGCCGTTGGATAGAAGAGCAGTTCGAGTCCGAGCGCGTCCCCGGGTGCGGCCGTGGCCGCCGGGGCGGGCTCCCCTCCCACAGGCACGAAGAAATCGCTGGTCCGCTCCAGGGTTGCCGACGTTTCATCCCACTGGACGAGGCGATATGGTCCTGAACCCACGGGGGCAGCGCTGAACGCCGAATCCACCAGCGCCTGGACGGGCAGGCTCCGCAGCAGGTGCGCCGGGAGCAGCGGTTGGCGCGCGAGTTGCAGGAAGTCACCCAAGGGCGACAGCAGGTCGAAGCGGACCGTCTGTGCATCGACCCTCAGGGCCGTGATCTCGCTCCATGACCCCCTGTACGGGCCGGTGTACCCGGGGTCGCGCAGCAGCTTGACCGTGAAGACCACGTCGTCCGCGGTCACGGGCTCGCCGTCGTGCCATGTTGCCGTTGTCCGGATGTGGAACGTCCAATGGGTACCGGTCGCATCCACGGTCCAACGGTCGGCCAGGTCCGGCAGGAGCGTCTCTTTCGGCCCCAGCTTCACGAGGCCGCTGAAGACGAGTGCCACGAGGTCGCGGTCGGGCTGCGTCCGCGCGGTCAGGGGGTTGATGGAGGTGGGGATTCCCACTACCCCGTGACGGATCACGTTGCGACCCGGCTGGCCGGTGCCGCCCGGGGTGGCCGAGGGTCCAGCTGTGCCGTCGGACGATCCGCCACCCGGTGGCGATTGCCCGGTTCCGTCGGAAGCGGACGGAGTCGCCCCTCGGCCCGGCGCGATGGGCCGGTTCATGCCGGGGAGCGTGATGACGATCGCGAGGGTGATGAACAGTGCGCCGAGCGCGCCCACCAGGCCCTTGTCGCGGCGAGTCAAGATCCGGCATTCCCCTCGAGCGGCGCCGACGCACGCCGCCGGCCCGAACCCAGGGTCAGGCCGCGGCCGTCGTCGGTGAGAAGACGAAGCTGGCGAGCGAGAAGAGCACGAACAGCCCGATCAGCACAAGGGTGAACTGCCACAACCGCCGCTCGATCCCGCGCCGGCTGCGGTAGACGGCCGAATCGCCACCGAACGTGCCGGACAGGCCCGTACCGCGGGCCTGGAGCAGGATGGCGAACACGACCGCGATGCTGACGAGGATCTGGCCAACGGCCAGAAAGGGGTTCACGTGCTAGGGCCTCCGGTCTTCACGAGCCGGCGCATCGTAGCACAGGGAACGCCCGGGACCCGGGTCCGGGCCCGGGGTAGTGCCGGGGCCCGGCCTTCGGGGCACCCGGGTCCGGGGCAGTCCCGCTCCTCATGGTCCAGCCGACCCGGGTCAGCGTGGATCGAGCAGCGGGCGGCCGGTGACGTCCGGCCACGGCACCAGCCCGGCCAGCTCCAGGATCGTCGGGGCAACGTCGGCCAGCACCCCGTCGTGCAGCGTGCGACCCGCCGCGGCGCGGCCGACCAGCACGATGGGCACCGGGTTCAGTGAGTGCGCGGTCAGGGGATCCCCATTGGCATCGAGCATCTGGTCTGCGTTCCCGTGGTCTGCCGTGATCAGGAGTGCTGCGCCGGGCCCGTCGGGATCGCGCGCGTCCCCGGACTCGACGGCAGAGACGACCCGCGCCAGGCTCGCATCGATGATCTCCAGGGCGTAGATCGTCGCTGCCCAATCCCCCGTGTGGCCCACCATGTCCGCGTTGGCGTAGTTCGCAACGATGAAGTCCCACTCACCCGACGTGATGGCCGCGACAAGGGCGTCCGTGACACCCTCCGCGGCCATCGCCGGTGCAAGGTCGTAGGTCGCCACGCGCGGGCTGGAAACCAGCAGCCGTTCCTCTCCTGGCCACGGAGCTTCACGCCCGCCGTTGAAGAAATACGTGACGTGGGCATACTTCTCGGTCTCCGCGACGTGGAACTGGCGCCAGCCTTGCCGGGACAGCTCCTCGGAAAGCGAATGCGCCACCTCCGGCGGGAAGACCACCTCCACGGGCAGCCCGGTTTCGTAGGCCGTGAGGGTCACTACCAGAAGGCCGCGCGGAACGGGTCCGTTCGCGGAGCGGGAGAACCCGTCGAAGTCCCGGTCCGCCAGTGCGTGAGTCAGCTGCCGCGCGCGGTCGGCCCGGTAGTTGCAGAGCACCACGGCGTCGCCGTCCCGAATGCGGCCGTCGAACCCTTCGATCACGGTGGGCCGCACGAACTCGTCGTTCTCGCCCCTGGCGTACGCGTCCCGGATGGCCGCCTCCGGCGAGGCGGCGCGCTCCCCCACTCCGTGCACCATCGCGTCGTAGGCCGTCGCCGTTCGCTCCCAGCGCTTGTCGCGGTCCATGCCGTAGTAGCGCCCCCCGACCGTGGCAATCCGGGCGCGGGGATGGACCACGGCCAGCCGCCGCTCCAGGTCCGGGACGAAACCATCGGCAGAACGGGGCGGTGTATCGCGGCCGTCGAGCAGCGCGTGGACCCACACCTCCGGCACACCGCGTCGATGCGCAAGCTCGGCGATGGCCACCAGGTGGCGGTCGTTGGCATGGACGCCGCCCGGCCCCACGAGGCTGACCAGGTGGAGACGGCCGCCGGGCCGGGTACCCTGTGCGCAGGCCGAAATGAGTGCCGGGCGGTCGCCGAACGTGCCATCGATCAGCGCGGCGTCAACCCGCTGCAGGTCCGGGAGCACAGGCCGCCCGGCCCCCAGGTTCAGATGCCCCACCTCCGAGTTGCCCATCTGTCCGGCCGGCAGGCCCACGGCGCCTTCCGAGGCCTGCAGGATCGCATGGGGCTGCCGTGCGAGGAGCCCGCGCCACGTGGGCATTCGGGCCGCGGCAATCGCATCCGCGCGCCCACCTTGCCCGACGCCGAACCCGTCGAGGACGACGAGCACAATGGGACGCGGCCGGGATGACGCATGCCATCCGCCCGCACCCGGCGCCGGGATCCCGGCCGTCACCCTCCGGCTTCGCGCCGTGCAGCGCCCACAACCCCTGCCCGAGCGACGATCGCCGCCATCTCATCCGGCTTCAGCGACGCTCCACCGACCAGTGCGCCGTCGATCGACGGCTCCGCGAAGAAGTCACCGGCGTTCGTGGACGTGACACTGCCCCCGTAGAGGACCGGCAGGGCGGCAACGAGATCGTCGTCCCAGCCGGCCGAGGAGACGGACTGGCGGATGACCTCGGCCATCGCTGCGGCGTCATGCGCGGTGGCGCTCCGGCCGGTGCCGATGGCCCACACCGGCTCGTAGGCGATGACCAGTCCGGCCGCTGAGAGGCGGTCCGGATCGTGGCCGGCCAGGCAGCCTCGGACCTGGGCCGCAACGACCTGGGCGGCCTGTCCGGCGTCGCGATCCTGGAGTTGCTCGCCCACGCAGAGGATCGGCCGCAGGCCAGCCTCCACAGCTCGCGCCAGTTTTGCGCTGATCAGCGCGTCGTTCTCGCCAGCGTCGCGCCGTCGCTCCGAATGGCCGAGGATGACCCACGAGGCCAAACCGGCCAGCATGAAGGCACTGACCTCGCCGGTGTGGGCGCCCGCGGGCTCGTGATGGCAGTTCTGCGCACCAACAGCCAGTTGGTGTCCCAGCAGGGCGTCGCGCACGGCCGGCAGGCACACAAAGGGCGGACACAGGACCCGCACCACGTCCGGATGTACGGTGCGCGCGGCAATGAGCGATGCGAGAGCGCCCGCGTCGGCCGGCGTGGTGTGCATCTTCCAGTTGCCGGCAACGATGATCGGGCGCATCGTCCCGAATGATGCCAGAGGAGCGCCGGCCGGCCGTATCCCGCAGCCGGGCTCGACCGCCCGAAACCCGCCGCTGCGTTACGCCCCCGCGGCGGTCCGGGCGGTGCCAGCTGAACGCCGCCAGCGCCGCTGCTCACCGTCATCCGGGTGCAGGACCAGCCACTCGATGCGCTCCAGCGCCCGCTGAACGGCAGATCTCGTGAGGTTGAGGCGTTCGGCGAGCTCGGCCAAGGTGGATTCGGGAGTCGCGCAGCGGGCCTCTGCGACAAGGCGGACGACGTAGGTCTGCTCGGCGAGCCGGCCTTCGGCCTCGAGTTGGTCAATTGCTGCGATCTGGCGGGCGGCGGCTGCAACGGCTCGCTGAAGGTTGGCCGATTCGGCGTTGAGCGCGCGATTCAGGTCCCCTCGCACCGACCGCACCACCTGGCGAGCCTCCAGCTCGAGCAGCGCGGCGCCCGTCCCGATCAGCCGCAGAAAGATTCCCACGATCTCCGTGCTCTTCCAGGTAACGACACCTCGTCCTCGCCGGACCCGCCACGACGCCGGAAGGCCCATCGCCGTCAGCCGCGATGCGAGCGGCGGCGCCTCGGCCTCGTCCACGACGAACTCGAGGTGCGTTCGTGATGCCGCCAGGCTGAGGGACCCTCGTGACAGGAACAGGCCGCGCAGATACGCGATCCGGCAGTGGTCCGGTGCTGCCGGCCAGTCGAACGGGACGGGATCGGTTCGGTCGGCGGATCGTGCCAGCCTGTGGCTGAGACGGGCGACTGCACCCAGGCGACCCGGCGATCCACCCGCGAGACCGGCGGTCTCGGCGGCGCGGTCGCACGCACGCGCCGGTGCGATGGCCGCAAGCTGGCCGCGAAGTGCAGCGACAAAATCCCGGTCAGACGATGCCATGGAGTTCCGTGGTGCGCGTCGAGCCAGGCACGCGCACTGGTCCGGACCCGAGAAGGGAACCAGGCATCCTCAGGGGGGACGCGATCACGCCGATCGGGCGACCGAGGTGCGCCGCCGGAACCGCCCTTCGCGCTCGGCGACCGCCAGAAGTGCCGCCGCGAGGCGGGCCGGGTCGTGGTGGTGGGCATTGTCGGGGTCCACGATGTCGTCCAGGACGAGCCGCGGGGTCGACCCGCCCATGGGCGGCCAGCGGAGGCGGACGTTCTGTGCGCCCCAGGCCCGGGGGGCCCGTGCAGCGAACTGGTTGTTGCCCAGCACAACGTCCACGATCCCGGGAGCGGTGTGGCGCTCCAGGGCCTCCACGTGCTCGGCGAGGTCGAAGCCCTCCGTCTCCCCGAGCTGCGTCGCAACGTTGCACGCGTAGACGCGGAGTGCCGGCGACGCCATCAGTGCGTCGCGAATTCCCGGCAGCAGCAGGGCGGGCAGGATGGACGTGAACAGGCTGCCCGGCCCGATGATGATCAACTCCGCTTCCGCGATCGCACGGAGCGCATCCTCGGAGGGGCGCACATCGGATGGCGTGAGCCAGACGCGCTCGATCCCGGTGGTCTTCGCTACGAGCGACTGCCCATCCACCTGGGTTCCGTCGCGCAGCGTGGCGTGGAGCGTCAACGGCGTCCCGGACACCGGGACCACCTGGCCGCGAACGGCGAGCACCCGGTTCACCTGGCGGACGGCCTCCTCGAAGTCGCCGTCTTCCACGGCCGTCATCGCCGCGATCAGCAGGTTCCCCACCGCGTGCCCGCCCAACCGCTCGCTTGGGTCACCGGGGAACCGGTACTGGAGCAGGCGGCCCATGAGCGGCTCCGCATCGGCCAGTGCCACGATGCAGTTGCGGATGTCGCCCACGGCGGGGATGCCCAGTGCCTCGCGAAGCAGACCGGAGGACCCGCCGTCGTCGGCGACCGTGACGATCGCCGTGAGGTTGCTCGTGTGCTCCTTGAGCCCGCGCAGCAGCGTGGAGAGCCCGGTGCCGCCGCCCAGCGCCACAACGCGCGGGCCACGGGCAAGGAAACGCTTCTGGTAGATCACTTCGACGAGCGGCTGCTCGCCGTCGCCCGTGCGGAACGGTGCCATCAGCGCCAGGATCACGCGATAGGAGCCGTACGCGAACAGCCCGATCCCGGTGACGCCGAGGATGATCGCCCGCAGCGTGCCGGGAATGAACTGCAGCGTGGCGAACCAGATGAACGCCCCGAGTGGGTCGCGCGAATCCACGGACTGGCCGAGCTGGCGGAACACGAAGGCACCCGCCAGCGCGACCCCAAGCTCGCCTGCAAAGACGACCAGGAGCCAGCGTTTGACCCCGATGCCGGGCATGAGCCACCGGCGCAGGTTGATCCGCGACCACAGCGGCACGGGCGGACCGCCGGCCGGGTCTGTCACACCCGCTCCAGCTCGCGGTGGAACACCGACACGGGCCCGAATTCCCGCGCTCGAAGCCACGTAGCAAGTTCCTCCGCAATCACGATGGAGCGGTGGAAGCCACCGGTACAGCCGATTGCGATCGTGAGCCGCGTCTTGCCCTCCGCGATGTATGCCGGCACGCCGAAGTCCAGGAACTCGCCGATGAACGCCAGGAACGTCCGGGCCTGCGGCTGGCCGAGGACGTACTCCCGCACGACGTCGGTACGCCCGGACAGCTGGCGCAGCGATTCCACGTAATACGGGTTCTGCATGAACCGGACATCGAAGACGAGGTCCGCCTCCAGCGGCACGCCGTACTTGAACCCGAAACTGATGAGCTGGATCGCAAGCTGGTCGGGTTCGGGTTGCGCGCTCAGGTTCGCGAAGATGCGCTCTCGCAATTCGCGGAGCGACAGGTCGGACGTGTCGAGGATCACGTCGGCATGAGCGCGTACCGGTTCCAGCAGTCTTCGCTCCTCGGCGATGGAGCTGGAGATGCCGCGCTGGTTGTCGAGCGGATGGCGATGCCGCGTTTCCGAGAAGCGGCGGATCAGGACCTCGTCGCGTGCCTCGAGGAAGAAGACCTGGGGCCGGATGCCACGCCCCTCCAGTGCGCCGCGCATGGCGCCGAAGGCCAGCGGGGCATCGCCGGAGCGGACGTCGAGCACGACGGCGACCTTTGCAAATCGCTTCCGGTCGTTGGCGACAAGCTCTGCGAGCTCCGGCAGCAGTTCGCCCGGCAGATTATCGACGCAGGCGTACCCAAGATCCTCGAACAGCTTCGTGGCCGCAGTCTTGCCGGCTCCGGACAGGCCGCTCAGCACGACAACGTGCTGCCCTTCAGGCTCTGCGACCGCCTTCTCGGAGGCGCCGGCTCCAGCCGACGGCTGCTGGGCATCCATCGGACTCAGGCACTCCCCCGCTTGTCGATCGACGGGATGATCAGCGTCCCCCCCACTTCACGAGGCGGATGGACAACTCGAACAGCAGGTACATCACGATGCCCAGCACGGCCGGGCTCACCAGGTCGCCGCCCGGCGTTACGACGGCGGAGAAGATGGCGATCCCCAGGATCACGATGCGGCGCGAGGACCGGAGGCGCTGCGAGGTGATGATGCCGACCTTCGAGAGGAGCACCAGGACGATGGGGAATTCCATCGTGAGTCCGAAGGCCAGGAACAGGGTGGAGATGAACCCGAAGTACGCTTCCGCCGTGGGAAGGTAGTGGAAGTCCTTCGATTCGAAGCCGATCAGGAACTGCATCGCGAACGGCAGCACCACCCAGGCGACGGCGACGCCAATGAGGAAGAACACGAGCGCGACCGGCACCCATGGTCTGGCGAGACGCCGCTCATCAGGGGTGAGCCCCGGCGAAATGAAGCGCCAGACCTGGAACAGGATGACCGGCATCGCCAGGACGATGCCCACCACCGCGGCAAGCTTCACGTAGATGAAGAACGCCTCGCCCGGGGCGAGGAAGTTGAGTACACGCTCCTCGCCGTTGAGACCGGGTGGCAGCGGGCTCTTCAGGAGCGCGACCAGTTGCCCGCTGAAGTAGAACCCCACGCCGCTGCCCACGACCACTGCCGCGATGCAGATGAAGATCCGGCGCCGCAGCTCGGACAGGTGGTCCACCAGCGTCATCACCGTTTCGGCCGGTGGCGCAGCCGCCGGCGGCGGGGTCACGGGGCCAGGGGCGGCCAGCGATGCGGGAGTGTCAGAGACGACGGGCACGCGGCTGGAGACCCCTGCGTCAAGGATTGCGTCGGCGTCGGCCATTGGGTCTTCCGGAGCGCCGGCCCGCTACGAGGACGCTTCGTTACCTGGGTCGCGCGGCGTCATGCCGGCCGCGACGAGGCCGGTCGAGTCCGGGGCAGCCGCCGTGACGCGCGTCTCCGCAAGCTGGCGTTCGAGCTCGGCGATGCGGGCCGCTGCGTCGGGCGTCCCCGCGGGGGCCATCACCTGGGCCGGGGCCTGCGCGACCGGTGCGGCGGCCGGTGCGGGAAGCGGCGACGTGTCCACTTTGACCGACACGGATTCCTGGATGTCCGACGAGGCCTTGCGGAATTCGCGGATGCTCTTGCCGAGCGAAGCGCCGACGTCGGGCAGCTTGCCGGGGCCGAGGATGATGAGGGCGATCACGAGGATGATGACCAGCTCGAGCGGTCCGGGTGTCGGCATTGCAGATGTGCTCCCTGGGTGATCACGGCGGGCAGAGCCGGCACGCGAAGGATCGGACGTGTCGTCCCCCTACGCCCTCGGCAACGATAGCACAGGCATTTTGGCCGCCCAACCGGCGGCAGCGTCGCGGATCCGGTCCTCCAGTCCCCACTCAACCCCGCCGGCCGCTTCGCCGAGGGCAGCGCCTGCGATCCCCCGGGAGACGCTCACGAGGAGGCCCCCACCGGGACGAGCACCGGGCGGGCCCGTCTGCGCCGGTCCGTGGCGCAACGTGGCGTCCAGGTCCCCGCCCTGCGCCCCGATCCCGGGGACGAGGAACGCGCGATCAGGAGCAAGCAGCCGGAGCGCGAGCAGTTCAGCCGGGGCGGTGGCGCCCACCACGAAGCCCAGGCGATCGGGCCCCGCCCACGCACCCATGACGCGGGCCATGCGGGCGTACAGCGGTTCGACGGGCCATCCGTGGACCTCATCTTCCGGAACGACGATCCCCTGCACCTCGGCTGCAGCCGGGTTCGACGTGCGACAAACCAGGTACACGAAGACGTCCGGCATCGCGAGGAACGGCTCCACGGCATCCCGCCCCAGGTAGGGATTGAGCGTCACCGCGTCCGCGCCGAGTGCACCCGCAATCGCGACTGCCTGCCGGGCGGCGGTGCTGCCGATATCGCCGCGCTTTGCGTCGATCAACACGGGAACATCCGAGGGGATGGCGGCGCGCAGCCGCTCCAGCGCGGCCAGGCCGGCGGAGCCGAACGCCTCGTAGAAGGCCAGGTTGGGCTTTACGGCAGCGGCGTACGGCACAGCTGCATGGAGGACCAGCCGCGCGAACGCCTCCACGCCCGTGATGTCCGGGGCGAAGCCCGCCGGCAGCTGGGCCGGGTCCGGATCCAGGCCCAGGCAGAGGATGCTGTTCACGAGGCGCGACCGGGCGGCCAGCCGCTCCAGCCACGGACCGCCCAGGCGTCCGTCCGGCAACGTCACGGTGTCCCCGAAGGCTTCGCGCCGCCCGTAGCCGCCGCCCGTGCACTGGGCGATGCGTCCGACGGCAGCGGGCTCGGCGCGGGCAGCTGATCCCGCGGCACGTACCAGTCGGGACGCGAGGAACCATCGAGTCCGCTGTACTGGGTCAACTCGATCTCGTCGCCCAGCGTCCACGCCCCGGCGCGACCCTTCAGCGGCGTGAGCCGCAGGTCCACGATCTGGTACCGGATCGTCAGGTAGGCGATGGAATCACCCGCGGGGGACCAGACCGGCGCCCAGGACTGGGCCGTATTGGTGACGCGCAGGACCTCCGCGCCGGTCTTGGCGTTCAGGATGACGACGTCGGTGCCGAACGTCGTGGTCCGGGTGGCCGCGATCCATTTCCCATCCGGAGAGAATGACGGACTGGTGTAGCCGGGGCCGGTGACGGCCGACGTCTTCTGCGTGACCGGGCTGTATTGCCAGATCGAGGGAGCACCCCGGGGGCCGTCACGAGCGTTGCGCACGTACAGCAGCAGCTTGCCATCCGGCCGCCAGACTACATCCTGGTGACCGAGTGGAGGGTTCTCCCCCACCGGCACCCTCGTGAACTTCCGGGTCTTTGTGTCAAGGAACTGGAGGACGACGTCGCTGCGCGTGGGGTCCGGGCCGTCGCTCAGCAGCGCGATGGTCCGCCCGTCCGGCGAGACCACCGGCTGGCGGAGCCAGTAGAACCACTGGTATGCGCCGCCGCCGGCCTTATACAGGCCGGTCACCAGCGGCTCTCGGCCGGTTCCGTCCGGGTGGACGCGCGTCAGCACCGGATACGTGAGCGTGTAGTAGCGCGCGGACCCTTGCGAGGGGAAGAGGCCGCGCTGCTCGACCGTCTCGATGAAGTAGATCCACTGCCCGTCGGGCGACCACGACGGCATGGAGTCACGCCCGGAGTCCGTGACCTGGGTCGCCTTGAAGTCCGACTCCAGCCAGACGTTCCCCTGCTTCGCGAACACGATGGAGCCCGGGACACTCGGCGCGTCAGACGGGTTCGGCTGCGGCGGCAGCGTGGGCACGATGACCACGTTGGATGGGGCTGCCGTGCGGTTGGGATCGACGCCCGCATTCTTGCCGCCGCCCTTCGGCCCCGCCGACCCGAACGGCAGGCTGCCGGTGAACAGGCTGACCGTGAAGACGCCAACCACGGCGAGACCGATCAGCGACAGGAGCGGCGCGACGAACCGGGGTCGCACGTGCCGGCCTCCGTCCGTGTCCCGGATCGCGCCTGACATCCGGCCGGAGGATGCCGGCGGCGGGCCCACCGGACGCGTGGTCAAGCGGAGGCCCCCGCGAGAGCGGGTGTGCCGGGGGCCACGGCGGTTGCCGCATCGCCGGCGACTGCTGCGTGCCAGCCGGCCGGCGCCACGTCGCGAATGTCAAGCTGGAGCGACTCATAGCCGCCGAAGGTCCGGCTCGTGACACGGGCAACAACGTCCAGCCTGTCCCCTTCGCGCACCGAACCGACCAGGTCCGCCCGATCGAAGGCGATCCCGTCCAGCACGTCGATTCGACGTTTCAGGGTGAGCTGAGTGTGCCCGCCGCTGGCGGCCCGGACGCGCGTCACCGTGAGTCCGAAGATCGCGACCAGCGGATCCGGGTTCCCGGGGCCCGTGGGCGCCAGCATCGCCAGCTCTCGAAGCAGCAGGTAGTCCACGTCCAACGCCTGCAGCGCAAGATCAAGACGCAACTCGGGCCGTGGGTCCGGTGGCAGAGCGGCGGCGGCAAGCGCGCTGAACTGCGCAACGAAGGCCGGCCATCGCTCCGCCGGCAACTCGAACCCGGCCGCCCCGGCATGCCCGCCGTAGCGCGTGAAGAGGTCTCCGCATGCGCGCAGCGCCTCTGCCAGGTCAAACCCGGGCACGCTCCGGCAGGATCCGCGGATCACGTCGCCCACCTCCGCGCCGACGACCGCCGGGCGGCCCGTGCGCTCCGCGAGGCGCGACGCGACGAGGCCGACGATGCCCACGGGCCACGGACCGCGCACGAGGACCGCCGGCGCATCCGCGGCAACCACACCGATGGACAACTCCGCATCGGCGACCACGTCGCGGGTCATCTGGCGCCGGGTCACGTTCGCCTCGTCAAGTCGTGCGGCCAGGGTGCGCGCTTCGTCCACATCGTCCGACAGCAGGAGTGCCGCTGCGTCCGCAGGCTCGCCGATCCTGCCGGCGGCATTGATCCGGGGGGCGAGCGCAAACGCCACCGTCTCCAGCGTGACTGCCGCCGGGGCGATCCCGGCCCGCTCCAGCAGCGCAGCGATCCCGGCACGCGGCGCGGAGCGCATCTGGTCCAGCCCAAGGCGCGCGATGGCACGGTTCTCCCCGAGGATGGAGGAGACATCCGCGACAGTCCCGATGGTTGCAAGGTCTGCGAACTGGAGCGCGGCCACCGGGCCGCCAGGCAGGTCTGCCAGCAGGAGTTGCGCGAGCTTGAACGCGACGCCGCTGCCCGACAGCCGCAGATGCGGGTACCGGCTGTCCGTCCGCATGGGGTTGACGAGCGCAATGGCAGGCGGCTGGACGGCCGGAATGCGGTGGTGATCGGTCACGATCACATCGATGCCGCGGGTCCGCGCCTCGTGGATCTCCGCCACGCTGCTGCTGCCGCAATCCACGGTGACGATCAGGCGGATGCCGGCATCCTGCGCCGCATCCAGGGCCGCCAGCGAGAGCCCGTGGCCCTCCTCCAGGCGGCGCGGCACGTAGGGCAGCACGTCAATGCCGAGAAACCGCAGGGCACGGGTCAGGATGGCGAGTCCCGTCAGGCCGTCCGCATCGAAGTCGCCGAACACCATGAGCCGCTCTCCGGTGGACCGTGCGGCAGCGATCCGCGCGACGAAGGCATCCGCATCCGGCAGCAGGGCGGGATCGCCCAACGATGCCAGGGGCGAAGCGAAGAACGTGGTGAGCTCCGCAGCGTCAACGTTCCGGCGCGCCAGGACCTCCACCAGCCGCAGGCTCATCCCGAGCTCGCCACCCAGCGCGACAAGGGTGGGATCCAACTCCAGGGGCAGGGGGAACGTCCAGCGAAACCGGGGTTCGAGCACGCCGGTCAGGATGCCAGATCGGCCTTCACGCCGACTCTACTCCCATCGCGTCCCCCGGCTGGTTCAGGCAGATGCGCGCCGTGCAGTCCGCGTGCCCGTGAGGCGAGCCCGTCGCCGGTCATCCCACTCCTGCCAGACGACGAGGAGCGGACTCGCATTGAAGATCGACGAGTACGTCCCCGAGATGATCCCGATGAGCAGGGCGAGGACGAACACACGGATGGCCGCGCCCCCGAAGAGGAACAACGCCGAGAGCGTGAACACCACGGTGAGGCTGGTGTTGATGGAGCGTCCGAACGTCTGCAGGACCGAGTGGTTGACGATCGCCGCGAACGGCTCGCCGGCGTGGCGGGCCTTGTTCTCGCGGATCCGGTCGAACACGACGATCGTGTCATGGACGCTGAATCCGATGACCGTCAGCATCGCGGTCACGAACAGCCCGTCGATCTCCACCCCGAACAGCGTGCCGAGGATCGCGAACGTGCCCACGACGACGATCACGTCGTGCACGAGAGCCACCAGAGCCGAGACACCGAACTTGACGTCGCGGAAGCGGAAGGTGATCCACAGCAGGATGCCCAGCGCTCCGACGAGGATGAGGACGAACGCCTGGTTGATGAGATCCGCGCTCACGACAGGTCCCACGGTGGTCAGCTGACGCTGCCCGTCGATGGGCCCGAACGCCGCCCGGAGAGCAGTCGCGACCTCACCCAGCTTCCCCGTCACGGGGACGCCGGCGCCGGATGGGATGGGCGTAGGGCTGGGTGCCGGTGAAGCCGACGGCGACGCCGAGGGCGCGGCGCTGGCGCCCGACGCGGCCGGAGACCCGGACGCCCCTGCGCTCGGCGAAACGTTGAGCGTGGGGACCGGCGTCGAAGCCGGGGGCGGCGTGGAGAGATCGATGGGCTTCGTCTTGATGTCGAAGTACCCCTCGCCCACCTGCTGGACGGTCGAGTCGCCCAGGTTCTGCGCCGACAGGACGGACTTGATCCCATCCGCGGTGACACCGGTCCCGGCGAAGTGGATCTCCCAGCGCGTACCGCCGGTGTAGTCGATGGAGAACTTCAGGCCCTGCTGGCCATTCGTGAGCGGCGTCAGCAGGATGAAGATGAAGCCTGGGATCGTCAGGATTGCCGAGAACAGGAAGAACCACCGCTTGCGGCCGATGACGTCAAACACGACTGCGGGCCTCTCCCCGGACCGGGCCCCGGCCCGCCGGACGCGAGAGGAATTCCTCCTCGGATACGCCGTAGTAGCGCGCCTTGCGAGCCCAGTCCTCGCGGACCACGACCCGCAGGATCGTGCGCGTCACCGTGATGGCCGTGAACATGGAGACCAGGACGCCGATGATCAGCACCAGGGCGAACCCGCGGATCGTGGAGGACCCGAACCAGTACAGGATCACGGCCGTGATCAGGCTGGACACGTTGGAGTCCAGGATCGAGTTCCACGCGCGAGAGAACCCGGCCTCGATCGCGGAGGGCAGGCTCTTCCCCAGGCGCAGTTCTTCCTTGGTACGTTCGAAGATCAGGATGTTCGCGTCCACCGCCATGCCCACCGAGAGCACGAAGCCCGCGATGCCGGCCAGGGTGAGCGTCACGGGGATCAGGCGGAACAGCGCCAGGACGACCAGCGTGTAGTAGATGAGCGCGGCACTCGCGATCACGCCCGGCAGGCGGTAGAAGATGATCACGAACGCGAACACCAGCAGGATGCCGATGAGGGCCGCGATCAGCGTCTGGTGAAGGAACTCCGCGCCGAGCGTTGCGCTCGTGAGCTCGTTGCTGACAGGTTGGACCGGGAACGGCAGCGAGCCGTACCGCAGGATCGTCACCAGGTTGTTCATGTCCTTGGCAACGAAGCCGCCGATGCCGCCGCCCGTGATGATCCCCTGGCCACTCGTGATGGCGCTCTGGATCCGGGGCGCGGATACGACACGGCCGTCGAGGACGATCGCGAAGAATTCGTCAATATGCTTCGACGTGTAGTCGGAGAACAGCTTTGCGCCGTCGGACTTGAGGGTGAACCCAACGGCCCGCTGGCCGTACTGATCCGTGGTGGGGTTGGAGCTCTCGATCTGGTCGCCGCTGAAGTGCGGCTTCTCGTCGGTGGGAAGCGGCTGGCCTTCGCCGGTCTGCTGTGGGCCCGGGTTGGTACCCGTTCCGTACAGGGATACCGGCAG